>NZ_JBYCKQ010000011.1:0-122122 GCF_057473465.1 Acidithiobacillus sp. TH-A117 | reverse complement strand
ATGAGCGACAACAGCACGCAGCAAGGTCTGGCGGGACACGGCGCCTTTTTTCAGGACACCAATCTGTCGGCGAATGAAGCGGAAGCGGCCACGGCCTGGGTCCGCAGCCATGTAGACCGGCGCACCATGGATCTCGGCGAGCGCATGGACGACATTCGCGAGCACATGTGGGCACTGGAAAAAGAAGGCGAAATCATTGTTCACCGCATCACCGATGATCACAAACCCATTGAAGTAGACACCCTTTACGGCTGGAAAAAGCGCGTTCCCACCAACCAGCTCTGGCATCACAAGAGCTGCGGTCAGTGTGGCAACATCCCCGGCTATCCCACCAGCCTGATCTGGTTCATGAACCACTTCGGCACCGACTACCTCGACGAAACCGACCAGACCTCCTGCACCGCCTGGAACTACCACGGCTCCGGCATCGGCAACGTCGAATCCCTCGCCGCCGTATTCCTGCGCAACTTCCATCAGGCTTATGTTTCCGGCAAGCAGCACGGCTACGAGAACGGCCACTTCTACCCGCTGGTGCACTGCGGCACCTCCTTCGGCAACTACAAGGAAATCCGCAAGTATCTGGTCGAATCCGCCGAACTGCGCGAAAAGGTCAAAAAGATTCTCGGCAAACTCGGGCGTCTGGTGGACGGCAAGATCGTCATCCCCGAAGAAGTGGTGCACTACAGTGAATGGCTGCATGTCATGCGCAACCGCATTGCCAGCGAACTGCAGACCATCGACATGAGCAACATCCGGGTCACCACCCATGCGGCCTGTCACTACTACAAGATGGTTGCGGAAGACGCCATTTACGACAACAGCATTCTCGGCGGCAACCGCACGGCGGTCGGCACCTCCGTTGCCCAGGCTCTGGGTGCCCAGGTCATCGACTACTCCACCTGGTATGACTGCTGTGGCTTCGGCTTCCGGCACATCATTTCCGAGCGCGAATTCACCCGCAGCTTCACCATGAATCGCAAGATCAAGGTCGCCCGGGAAGAAGCCAACGCCGACGTCATGATTGGCATCGACACCGGCTGTATCACCACCATGGACAAGAACCAGTGGATCGGTAAGGCCCATGACATGAACTACAGCATCCCGATCATTGCCGACGTGCAGCTGGCCGCCCTGGCCTGCGGTGCCGATCCCTTCAAGATCGTCCAGCTCCAGTGGCATGCTTCACCCTGCGAAGATCTGGTGGAGAAAATGGGCATCAGCTGGGACAAGGCCAAGGCCGACTTCCAGGAATACCTCAAACAGGTCGAGCAGGGGAACGTGGAATACCTCTACAACCCCGAACTCGCCACCAACCAAAATATCAACATGAAAGCGGGCGCTTCTGCCTAACCTGTGGGCTGAACACTCCAGTCATGAACCCCGCAATCTGCGGGGTTTTTTATATGCATAGGAAATCTATCCGGGCATGGAATACTTCAATCCCCAAAAAACTCCCCTTGCCCCACCATTTTCGAGTATGCTTAGGCACACTCGCCCCAACAAGCGATACCATTTTCCGTTTTTACAGGAGGAAGACCGTGGATAGCAAGGCTCTCAATACCCGTTGCGTAGAACTTTTCCAGAATCCCAATGTTCGCCTGCGCATGTGGAACGCGCGGATGTTCTGGCATGTCGGTGATCAGATGAATGTGGCTCCTGCCGCCCTGACCGATCCTAAAGTCGACACCTGCGAGCTGGAAGTGATGCTCAGCGCTGCCGCCCTGACCAATTCGGAGTGTGCTGCAGAACTCGACAAAAAAGAACCCGGCCGCGTGGCTTTCATCCAGCGTCAGGTGCGCGAAGGTATGCGCCCTCTGCTGCGCCCTGTCAATAACGCCTAAAAATACCGGGTGCAATGGTCTGGAGTGAAGGTAATTTCACTCCAGCAACTGGTTGACCTGGGCTGCACAAATAAAATCATTGTCGGTAATGCCTCCCACGGCATGCGTCTGATACCGCAAGCGACAATAAGCATAGCCCAGTTCCATATCCGGATGATGATCCTCCCGATCAGCAATCCAGGCCACGGCATTGACGAAAGCCATGGTTTCGTAAAAATTCCTGAACTGAAAATCCCTGCATAAACAGGCACTTTCCAGCCGCCACCCGGGAAGCTCCTGAAGCCGTGTCAGCAGCAATGCATCCGGGATCTTTGCCACCCCACCTTCACAAGCCTGACATTTTCCCTTGTGTAAATCACTGGGCATTATCTCCTCCTTTTTGGCAAAATGGCTGCCGGGTTGTATGCTTACACCCAGTTTAGTGCTTTTTCAGGTGTTGATCATGTCCCAAAAAATGCCGCCTCCACCTTTGCAGACGCCCGACGGCAGTACCCATATTCTGCTGCATTCCTGTTGCGCGCCCTGTGCCGGGCCGATCATGGACGATATCCGCAAGGCCGGTATCGAATATACGGTGCTGTTTTACAATCCCAATATTCATCCCCAGGCAGAGTACGAATTACGCAAGGAAGAAAATATTCGCTACGCGGAAGCTTTGGGCGTGCCGTTCATTGATCTCGATTATGACAAGGACAACTGGTTTGCGCGGGTCAAAGGCCTGGAATGGGAACCGGAGCGGGGTGAACGCTGCACCGCCTGTTTCGACATGCGCTTTGAACGCTCGGCACTTTATGCGGCAGAACACGGTTTTACCGTATTCACGAGCACCCTCGGCATTTCACGCTGGAAGGACATGCAGCAGATCAATGCCTGCGGAACCCGGGCAGCGGCCCGACACGCTGGCCTGCAATACTGGGATTACAACTGGCGCAAGGGCGGAGGCAGTGCGCGGATGATTGAAATCGCCAAGCAGGAACAATTTTATCAGCAGGAATACTGCGGCTGCGTCTATTCCTTACGCGATACCAATTTGCATCGTCTCAGCCAGGGCCGCGAAAAAATTCTGCGCGGCATCAAATTTTACGGCAGGGACACACGCCCTCAGGAAGAGGCTGGCAAGGACTTCAAGGGCATCAATAATACATAACGATCCCCCGGACCCAGCATTTCGAACAAGGGATAATGCAGGGGCAATCCACGGGCTTTCCCCCAGTCCGCCAAGGCCGAATAGGCCTTCCACGAAGCAATAGCGGCATTGGCGGTCACTTGTACCCTGGCGACTTCCTGGACGGGCCACTCACCCCGCAACCACCCTGCCGGGGTGCCACTGGCCGCATCCACCAGATAGCCTAATCGGGCTTTGACCTGGGCACCACCACCGCTCCCTGTTTCACTTTCCATCAGGGTGATTTCCGTATGGCCACGCAAACTGGCTGGTAACTGGGGGGCCAACTTGCCTCTGGTTTTGACCATCTGCCGATACGTACCCTGAAAATTCTGGTAAATGTAAACACGCGCCATCCCCCGCTCTTCATGCACCTCTGCGCTCTGAAAAACCCCGAGCCACCACAAGGTACCCAGCACCAGCAGCACAAATACCACCAGAGGCCCCGCCCAACCCCGCCGCCAGTCACGTTTCGGGGCTTGTCTCATCTCTGCCATGTGCATACACCTCTCTAAAATAGTCCCAGGAGAATCCCGGACCAGGATCCCATTTGCGGCCGGGAGCAATATCTGCGTGGCCGACCATGCGCTCTGGGTTGATCGCCGGAAACAGCTCCTGCAAATCTCTGGCTAAAGCCGCCAGGCGTCGATATTGCTCTGGCAAGAAACGCGTGCTTTCGCTGCCTTCCAGCTCAATGCCCACACTATAGTCATTGCAGGCAGCACGCCCCTGCCAGGAAGATACGCCCGCATGCCAGGCCCGATCCCAAACACTTACATGCTGCCAAAGGCGACCCTCCCGTTCAATGAAAAAATGGGCAGACACCCGCAGATTGCGCAACTGTTCGTAGTATGGATGCCGGTCAAAATCCAGACTGCCCGTGAAAAACCGGGGAACCTCACCACTACCAAACTGTTCCGGGGGCAGGCTGATGGCATGCACGACCAAGAGATCCACGTTGACACCAGCAGGGCGTTGATCATAGTAGGGGGAAGGCGCCGCAAGCGCCTGGTCATGCCAGCCCGTCGCTGTCCAGGGACACGCAGGCTTAGTCATCAACGGGCATCACGGCAACTCTTCAGGGGGGAGATCCGCATGGGCATCCAGCCACCGCTCCAGGGCGTGGACCCGCGCTTCCACTTGAATCGGCCGCTGATACTGTCCATCCCGAAACCAGAACAAGGCGGGCAAATGATACACCTCAAACTCCTGGGTAATTCCCATATCCACCCCCGCATCAATTTCCCAGACCTGGAGATTGGCGCGGTGCTCTTCCAGTTTGGCCAGAAGCTTTCGCCAGATGCGACAGGAATGACAGCCTGCGGAACTGAAAAACAGCACCACTTCGCCCCGGGTTTCTGCCATGCGCTGCCAAAATCCCAGCTCAGAAACCAACTCCATACATAACTCCTTCACCATGAGTGCTGAACGTCGTGCCCGCTGACAACATAGCACATGAAAAACGGAAACCATCCAGGCTGTCTAGATTCTACCTGCAATATTGGTTACAGTTCAGCATGAATAATGCGACAAAACGGATTACCGCAAGTACAGTGCCACATATTGACCGCAAATGCTTAAGCATGAATCCCCACGATGCCTGAACCCGACAGACTGAACCTGCGCACACGCCTTCCCCCACGTTCAGGCCTGAATCTTTTTGACTTTCAGAGAGCGTTTCTTTTTGGCGGAGAAAGCTCAGGCTTCATGGATCCTGTCGATCTTTGTCGAAGCAACCCCTCTGAGGCCATTCTCTATTGTGAAGAGGAAGAGGATGAAGGGCATTCCTTTATATTTTCCCGTTGTGAGGATTCACAACTTCTGTTTCTACCCCAAGCCCCCCTTCTAGATCTCCCCTATTCAAGAACCCTGGTTTTTTTGGACAGCCCAAGCTCAATTGCCACATTTTTTTCAGACTTTCTCTCGGTAGATATTGACTTCTATCGATTCGATCACCCAAAACTGATTCAGTGGCGAAAAAAACGCAGCAAAAACCGATTGCTCCTGGATACAGAGCTGACCATATCACGTCGCAATGGCAGGCAAGTTCTAGCGCGGTTATATGACTTCAGCATGTCAGGAATCGCTTTTCAAACCAATGTAGTGGACTTTTCGGAGGGCGAACTGATTCTGGTTGAATTCATGACAGAACATTGTGGAGCTTATGAAAGTGCGGCAACAATTGTCCGTCAGGAAATCAATCTGCATCAAAATCACAAGACCTTTGCTGCTGCGCGACTGGTCCCAACCAAAGCGCAACGTGCCAATATTGAACGTATATTTATATGCAGCCTGAAGCAGGATCGCACTTTCGCGCATTTAAACCATTTACATGATGCATTCATATCTCCCGAGCCCATAACTACAAAAAACCATCAAAGCAGTGGAGAGCCTTTAGTTTCAGCGACGCCCTCCCAGCCCAGGCATTATTACTCACCGGACAATCATCCGGCAGCTACACAGGCCAGACCACAGGAACAGCAATCTCAGGTTTATAGCTTCCCCGCTGCAGATAAAAGCCTGGTGCAAGAAACAGAACTGGAACATCCACAACAACAAGCTGAAACGCTGGACCAGCAACAGATCATCAGCACCGATCTCCCAACCATGACTACAACTGCACATCAGGAAACAGAGATCTCAACGGAACCAGAACAAAGCCCCATACTTCAAGAGCCCAATCAGATACATCAACAGCTTGAAACACCAACCGGAGCCGACGATTATGCCGAAAATACAGAGGTTCCGCAGTTTATTGCAGATGTCTTTGAAGTACTCCCACCCCCCACTTTTGAATCATCGAGCCACTCTCGCGAGGACAGCATGAGCGACGAAGAACAGTTACAGCAACAGCCCGTTTTGGTAAGTCCAAAACCCTTTTCCAATAACCCAGCAACAACCTTCAGTTCCCAAGACATGCCAGTTTTGCGCAAACCTGCCAAGCAGGGCTCTAGCAAAATCATTGCCCCGCAACTGAATAACGAACTGGCCATGGTGCTTTCTCAAAAAGGCGCATTACATCTTGAACGTTATGAGTTCAACCAGGCCATTGAACAGTTTCGCCGCGTGATTCAGATAACCAGCCCTCAAGAAGAAGCCAACCACACTGATAGCTTCAGAACCTTGTCACAGCAGGAGTTGCAGGCAATTGCCCTGCGTGGCGAGGCGGAAGCCATGCACGCCTTGGGACAAGACGAAGATGCTGCTGCATTAGTTCAACAGGCTCTGAGTTTGCTCCAGACATACCCGGGGGCAGAAGTGGAAGACATGCCCAACTGGACCCATAATCTGGCCCTTACCCTGTTGACCCATGCAAAGATTCTGCAGGATCGGGATCTAGCCAATGCCGAAGTCGACTACCGTCGCGCTCTGGAACACTTGGACGCGGTAATCGTCAAACTGGGTGTTCAATGTCCGCCACAAATCCGTCTGCGTATGTCACTCGCACTGGCAGGCTTCGCAGAGCTGTTTCTGATGCAAGAACAAAGCAGCGACGCCTTGTCCTTGATTGATCGTGCACAGGCTGTTCTCCAAGACAGCGCTGAAGCCCTGGAACTCCGTAAACTATCCGACTGGCGCTTGCAATTTGCCCGACTACAGGGACAACGCTGTCAGGCTTTGCGTATTCAAGGTCAATTACAGGCGGCAACACAGCACAATCGTGAGGCGGAAACGGAGCTGGCGGCGTTGCAGGAGCAATTCCAGCAACAGGACATGCCGGCACTGGTGGTCCAAGCAGCTGTCAACCTGAATGAGCAGGCACAAATACTGGCCTGTACCAGCCGTCATGAACAGGCTGTTGCACAACTGAGCAGTGCCGTCAGCATTCTCGGCGATTTACAAGAACGACTACATGAAAATTTTGGTCCACATTTACAAATAATGCTGGCAAGAACCCATCTTCAGCGTGCAAGTTCCGAGCTGAGCATGGGACAGGCCCATCGTGCAGAGACTTCATGCCAGCAAGCCACACCCATTCTCGAAAAACTTCGTAAGCAGGAATACACCGCCCATTCAACGGCCTTAGTACAAACCTTGGCCGAGAGCCTGGTCCTGCAGGGGAAAATATATACACACCTTGGGAATACCCAGGCTGCCATGGAAACATTTGACCAAGCAGCTAACTTGCTTTCAGCATAAAACCAGGGCAAGGTTTATTGGCGTTATCGGCCCCTTAATCGGGGCCGATCCACTTACAGCTGCGGATGTTGCCGCTCCTGGGGGCCGCGCAAGCGATTCATGGCGGAAAGATAGGCCTTGGCGCTGGCCACGACAATATCGGTGTCGGCGCCCTGACCGTTGACGGCACGACCACTCCCGTCCTGCAGACGAACCGTCACATCACCCTGGGCGTCCGTGCCGGTGGTAATGGCATTGACCGAATACAAGAGCAGACGCATCTCACTGTTCAACAAGCTTTCCATGGCCTTGAAGGCCGCATCTACCGGGCCGCCGCCCACTGCCTTGGCGGTTTTGGCGACGCCGTCCACCCACACTTCCACTGTTGCTTCGGGATGCGTGCCCATTTCCGAGCAGACCCGCAAATAACCCAGACGATAATGTTCGGCCTGCTCTTCCTGCAAATCTTCATTGACCAGGGCCTGGAGATCTTCATCAAATACTTCGGCCTTGCGGTCGGCGAGGTCCTTGAAACGGGTGAAAACCTGATCCAGGGTGTCTTTATCCAGCTGGATACCCAAGGCCTCCAGACGAGCGCGGACGGCCGCCCGTCCTGAGAGTTTACCCAGGGTCATGCGGTTTGCGGACCAGCCGACATCTTCAGCGCGCATGATTTCATAGGTCTCGCGATGTTTCAGTACTCCGTCCTGATGAATGCCGGACTCATGGGCAAAGGCATTGGCACCGACAATGGCCTTGTTGGGCTGAACCGGAAAACCGGTAATGGTCGAAACCAGTTTACTGGTCGCAACAATCTGGCTGGTATCAATGCGGGTATCACAACTGAAAACATCCCGGCGGGTGCGCACCGCCATGACGATTTCTTCCAGAGCAGCATTGCCAGCGCGTTCCCCCAGACCGTTGATGGTACATTCGACCTGGCGGGCACCATGCTGCACGGCAGACAGGGAATTGGCCACCGCCAGGCCCAGATCATTATGGCAGTGTACGGAAAATATGGCTTGATCGGCGTTGGGTATACGCTGCCGCAGATTACCAATCAATTGGCCAAAGCGATCGGGCAGGTTATAGCCGACCGTGTCAGGAATATTGATGGTGCGCGCCCCGGCCTGGATCACCGCTTCAATGACCCGGCACAGAAAATCCTCCTCGGAACGACCCGCGTCTTCGGGAGAAAATTCCACATCATCGCAATATTGCCGCGCCAGTTTTACCGCAGCGACTGCGCGCTCCAGCACCTCGTCGGGCCGCATGCGCAACTTGGATTGCATATGAATGGGGCTGGTAGCAATAAAAGTATGAATACGGCCGGCATTGGCCTCTTTCAGCGCCTCACCCGCACGGCGGATGTCCTCATCCCGCGCCCGTGCCAGACCACAGATTCGACTTTCCCGCACAGTTCTGGCAATAGCCTGCACGGCGGCGAAATCCCCGGGGCTGGCGACGGGAAAACCCGCCTCTATGACATCCACCTGCAGGCGCTCCAGAGCCTGGGCAATCCGCAATTTTTCCTCCCGGGTCATGGAAGCCCCCGGTGATTGCTCGCCATCGCGCAGGGTGGTATCAAAAATAATCAAATGGTCTGTGGATGTCTTCATGGTCTTCCTCCCGATCTACTGAAAGGATTGTACCTTGCTAAGCGCTTTTCACGAAGACAGCCACACCGGTTTTTGGGCAAGCATTCAGGACCCGCGTCGCAACCAGCGGTACACCGTCCGCTCACTTACTCCCAATATTTCGGCAACCCGGCGGCGATTACCCTGATACTGGCGGAGCAGGGCTTCCAGATCATCGGGCTGAGTGCCATTGCGCAGTGTCACCGGTCGCATAGGGGTATCTCCCGCAGAGTCAGCAGCCGACAACTGTGGCCCCACTCCGGGCCGGGACAACTCAAAATCCAGATGGCTTGCCTGAATAACCGGCCCGTCGGCCAGAGCCGCCGCTTTTTGCAGAATATTGCGCAGTTCCCGAACATTGCCCGGAAAATCGTAGGCAAATAAACGTTTTTCTGCTTCTTTCGAGAGCGACCATTGCCCTCCCCAACTTTTTCCGATACGCTCCAGTAACACGGCAGCTATGCCGGGAATATCCTCACGACGCTCCCGCAAGGGCGGCAGATCAATGGTAATGGCGGCCAGTCGATAATATAAATCCTCGCGGAATTGTCTTTGCCCTGCCATTTCCAGCAAATTGCGATTCGTCGCAGCAATGATACGCACATCTGCATGCAAGGTTTCCGCTCCACCCAGGCGCCGAAAGGTTCCGGTTTCCAGAACCCGCAGCAATTTGGCCTGCATACTCAGGGGCAGCTCACCGACCTCATCCAGAAACAGGGTTCCCCCATCCGCCATCTCATAAAGGCCACGCTTACGCCCCAGACAGCCGGTAAAGGCGCCTCTTTCATGACCCAGAATTTCACTTTCAAACAAGGTTTCCGGAAGTGAGGCACAATCGACAGTAATGAAGGCTCCTGCAGCCCGGGCGGAAAACTGGTGCAGCGCGCTGGCGGCCAGCTCTTTGCCTACCCCGCTTTCCCCATAGAGCAAGATACTGGCATCGGTGCGTGCCGACATTTCGATATGATGCAAGCATTTCAAAAAGGCCGGAGAACGACCGACCATGCGCATTTCCCCGCAGGTAATTTCATCATCCTGGTGGGGAAGACGAATAATCTCTTCACCCAAATAGGTGTTGCCGTCCTGATCTTTTATAGCGTGCCCACGAATACGCACATGTTCGGCATGATTCTGATGGTCGTAATGAATATGCCGCACATCGTGGGCTTCGCCGGTTGTAAAAACGGCCTGATGGGGACAATCCTCACCGCGCATATGACAAGGGACCGGGGAATGATGGGAGATTTCATGACAGCAGCGTCCCAATACCTCGTCAGCTTGCATACCGTAGGCTTCCTGATAGGCGCGATTGGCCGCAATGATCCGGTAGTGTTCATCAATCAGCACCATGGGATTTTGCTGGATATTCAAAACACTTTGCACATCCAGCCCGGGAGCAGGCTTGGGCTTCCTGCTGGACTTTTCGTCAGCGGAAGAACTGCGATCACGATTTTGCATATCCATCATTTGCCTCGGTGTCTGGTCGGCTTTTGCCATATATTCACGGCATAAATAGGTATTTGCAAATAATACGCATCCACTCTCTGTTTGGATGCATGAAATTTTTTATTACGATAACCAAATTATATTTATTTATGGAGAGAATTTATTGGTCTTGTCATATTCGTGTCATGACATGTCATGACATGCCTCTTAAGCCTCCGAGTTAAAAACCGCATTTAACTCGTCAATCAGATTATTATTATTTTTTAACGCAGTATAGGAATTAAACAGTTAGATTAAAAATATAACCACGACGCCTATCTGGCATATTTACTGCTATTGGATCGGTATTCACTACCAAGAGGAACCCTTATGTCTGGCATGTACATTATTTGCTTGAGTGGCGAGCGCGAAAAACTGCAGTTTGCGGCGATGGCGGCTTCTGTAGCCGCTGTATCAGGGACCGATGTCCATATTTTTCTGTCCATGAATGCCTTTCCCTACTTCATCAAAGGCCACAGCAAGGAAGCACCGGCAGAAGGAAAACTGGGAGAAGTCATGGCGGAACGTAAGGTACCTCCCTTCTATCAGATTTTCGAACAGGCCGTGGAACTGGGTGATGCCAAAATCTGGGCCTGCTCCATGGCGATGGATGTCCTCGGCGTCAAAGAGGACGGTATGGAAGAGATTGTGGCTGGACCATTAGGTCTGACCAAGTTCCTGAGTGACGCCGAAGGTGGTCAGATTCTGACCTTCTAAGGCTATTCGTTGATTTCCCTCTAAAAATAGCGAGAAGGAGTAGCACATGAGTGAACGTGTCGTAGATGCCCGGGGCAGCTTTTGTCCGGGTCCACTGATGGAACTGATTTCCAACATGAAAATGATGCAGGTGGGGGACACCCTGGAACTTTTATCTACCGATGCCGGCTCTGCAGCGGACGTTCCGGAGTGGATCAAAAAGGTCGGGCACGAAATGGTAGACACCGAACAGGACGGCGAAGGGACCTGGCATATCCGGGTTCGCAAGGCCAAGTAAGCTATTCACAGGGTCAAACACCCAAGGAGAGTGACATCATGAGAATTCTGGTTGTAGGTGGCGGTATGGGCGGTACCATTTTCGCGAATCATCTGGCCCGACGCATTCACCATGAAATGAAAACCGGCAAGGCGCGCATCACCATGTTGTCGGCCAGTCATGAGCATGTGTACCAGCCGGGCTGGCTCTATGTAGCCATGGGCCGCGCCACCCCCGACGAACTGGTCCGGGAGCAGCAAAGCCTGCTGGAACCGGGTATTGAATTTCATGTAGACCCCGTCGAAGAATTTCATCTGGCCGAGAATCACGTCAAATGCAAAAGCGGCAAGGTCCACGAATATGATCTGATTGTCATTTCGACCGGATCGCGGCCTTTGCCCGAAAAAATCCCCGGCCTCAAGGAAAATTCCATCAACTGCTATACCGCCGACGATGCCGTGGAATTCTTCAAGCAACTGTCGGACTTCAAGGGGGGACGCATTGTGGTGACCGTGGGCCTGCCTCACAAGTGTCCGATGATTCCGCTGGAAATCACCTTTGCCATGCACGACTTCATCAAGGATCGCGGTCTGCTGGACAAGACGGAGTTCTACTACACCTACCCCATCGGTCGGGTGCACAGTCTGGAGAATGTCGCCAAGTGGGCTGCACCGGAATTTGACCGGATGGGCATCAAGTACGAAACCCTTTTCAATATGAAGGAAGTGGACGGCAAAAACGCCGAAGTGCTGAGTGAAGAAGGCGGCGCCGTCAAATATGATCTGCTGGTAGCCGTACCTCCCCACAAGGGTCAGGAGGTCATCGAGAAAAATGGCCTGGGCGAAAATGGCTGGATTCCTACCAATCGTTCTTCTCTGCACATGGAAGGCGAACACGGCAAGAATGTTCTGGTTCTCGGCGATACCACCAATCTACCCATCAGCAAGGCGGGTTCCACCGCGCACTTTGAGGCAGAAACGGCTGCCGAGAATGTGGCGGCAGTCATCAAAATGGGGCGGCCGGTGAAAAGCTACGATGGCAAGGTGTTCTGCTTCATTGAGGCGGGCAAGGATCGGGCGACTTATGCCATGTTCGATTACAAGAACCCACCTCAGCCCAAGGCGCCCACCGGTGCCGTCCATGCCTTCAAGATGTCTTATAACAAACTCTACTGGGCCACTGCCCGTGGTTTACTCTGAGGAGGTGACGTATGGCTGCGGTCATGGCAGAAACTTCTCAGGATGAACTGCAACGTGCCCAGGATGCCTTGGTGCATCTGGTGCAAAACGGGGATCTGGAGCGCATTGTCCACTTGGCCCGACTGAGTGGAGCAGCAGCGGACTCCATGAGTGATGAAATGGTAGGTCGTCTGGCCGGTCTGGCCAGCGATGGTTTGGATCTGGTGGATCAGGTGACCCGCAGTCAGGTAGCGCGGGCCCTACCGGCCATCAGCTCTCTGGTGGAAAACGGGGATCTGGAGCGGATTGTGCAATTGGCCCGTCTCAGTGGTGCCGCTGCCGATTCCATGAGTGATGAAATGGTTGGGCGTCTGGCGGGTCTGGCCAGTGATGGCATGGACTTGCTGGATCGGGTGAATCGCAGTCAGGTGGTCAATGCCCTGCCGGCCATCTCGGCACTGGTTGAGAACGGGGATCTGGAGCGCATAGTGCATCTGGCGCGTATGGCCGGAGCGGCCGGTGACTCCATGAGTGATGAAATGGTGTCCCGTCTCGCTTCTCTGGCCACTGATGCCATGTGTCTCCTGGACCGGGCAACACGAACCGGGGTCATGGACCGGCTGCTCGGCGTCGCTGAGAAAATGGACCAGGATCATATTCTCACCGATTTCCTGCACTGCCTCAGTGGTGCCACCGAAGAGGCCGCCAGCGCTCCCGCCCCCAAGGGCGGCATTGGCGGTCTGTGGGAGATGATGAAAAAGCCCGAAACCCAGCAAACCATCCAGTTCCTCATGCTGGTCGGCAAACATTTCCGTTCCTGCCGACTCAAACACTGATAAAGCAATCTTTTTAAAGCGTTCTACTCGCCCCGCTTGCAGCCCCTGATGTTGAGGGGCTTTTTTATACAAAGAAAAGAATTTCCTGAATCAACTATAATTCAGTGTATTTGTTTGTGTTCACCAGTAAAAACGTCTTACCAGAATACAATACCAGGAGCGTAAAATGATTCATCCTGAAGCCTCTGTCCATACTGGCATCATGACCATAGAGCACGAGCCCGTCGTTTTTCACTGCAATCATTACAACCGTTTCCTGCAGCTTGCCATTGAAGACTGTCATTACATTGATTACCGCCCTATTCTGATTGATGCTGCTATTGAGGTCAGTTTTCGGCAACTACAGCATGTTTTTCGAGAAAACCCTCAATGGACCATCAGAGAACGGCTAGCTTTCGCGGAAGCCAATTATCGATTCTGCGGATTTGGTGATCTTCCACTCAGCAATCTCCCGGATATTCTGGAGCCCGAGTTCACACTCGTCGAGACACACTCTCATTATGGGGCGGCCTTAAGACTCAATTATGGGAAAAGGCGCTGGCCAGGTGAGCATTTTGATCTCGGCTATGCCATCGGTGCATTGTCCGCTGCCTATGAATTACCAATCATGGGGCATATCGGCAAAACCGCACTATCGATGGGCGCAGAGACAACCCATTTGCACCTACGTATTCGAACCGATAGCATTCCATTTCCACTGAATGTATCCGATATTGCTTCAGCTTCCCTGCCGGCAGGAGCCGATCAAGTACCGGCCCGCCATATCGGCCTGCATATCGATGAAGCGGCCATCATGGCTGCCGTGGGCACCCTGCCACTGGTAGGCGATGCGGAGGGATTGATTCCCGCTTTCGGGGTCTACCTGACCCGGCACTATGCTGATTATTACAACCTGGTTTCCTTTCGTTTTGAACACGCCCTCAAAGAAGCCCTGAGTACCCATCGCTACCTGGGAGAGATGCTCTGGTACGAGTATCCCACCCTGTTTTACTACAAGGAAAAGTTCCAGGATTTGCAGGGGCAGGCCCTCGCCAGCACCTTGCTGATTGAAGCCGGTCACATTTGCGGCTTCAACACCATGGGCGGCATCATGCGTTCTGATCCCTGGTATCAGTTGATTGTGCCGCAATTACAATGCCGGGAAGACTGGTTGTCCGGTATTATCGCCTGTATCAATGCGCTGGGTTGGGGCGTATGGCGCATTCAGGAAATCGTGCCCAACGAACGTCTGGTATTGCGGGCCTGGTACCCTTATGAATCCCTCGGTCATTTGCGTGCCTATGGAATGGCCGATCACCCCATCGATTACCTGATGACCGGAATCGGAGCATCCTTGATGAATCTGCTGTATACGGCGGACATTACCAGTAAACCCGAACTGACCCTGGAGTTTTATTACCAGGTCAATCGTTCCAAGGCGGGGTTCTGGGCGCGGCAAACCCGTTGCCTGGCCATGGGCGATCCCTATTCCGAAGTGGTTGTGGAACGCAATATTTTGTAGCACGCCACCCAAGCAGAAAGGCGGGAGCTTAACACCCCCGCCTTTCTGCAAAGAAAATCCGGCAAGTTGCAAATTTGCCTGTCAGGCCTTTTTAGGAGCGAGACTTCCTACGGGCAAAACAGCCTTACCCATAACCGGGTTAATGACATGGACTGCGGCAAGATAAAACCCGATGACCGCCACAATCATAAACAATAAACCGGCAATGTGAGATATAGAAATAGCCATCAGTATAAATGCAGCACAGAGAATACCAAACAGCAAGACCAAGCCAATATTGGCACGCGAAGATGCTACGAAGATTATGAATGTAATCAGAGCCATCAACCAGAACCAAACTTCCAGAACCTGTGGAGCACTTTTCATACTTACGGCCAGACCACCGCTGATTGCAGCAATAGCAAATGCCAGAAAAAATGATCCATAGGTAAAGAAAACCGTAGCAATATAAGAATTAGGCATTTGATAAGTGAAACCACCCGCCACAAACATCTCAACAGCTCCAAATGCAAAGCTCAAAGCCAACAAAGTACCTAATCCAGCAAGCGGCACGATTCCATAAAATACAGCGCCCACGATAAACAAGGGAACAGCAAAGCCAAACAACCCAATAGCAATCGGATCTTTCATAATTATAACCTCCAAAGTGGTACACAGATCACCTGTCATTATTTACTCCAGGCATCTCAAAATTGGAGGCAATAATAGTGCCACTATTATTTTTTCACCTCACCACTATAATCAGATATCGCAACAAACTATTAAATTATAAATTAGTTAAATAAATCAATTATTAATTAACTGGTTTTAATGAATTTTTTATTGCCTAAACAGACAAAAATTATATTCACAGCATAATCGCTCTATGAAATGTCATACGAACGCCTGACTACCGTTAATTTCCGTTAGAAAATAACAACAACGCCATGACATGCCATGACGGCATGTCATGTGTTAGAGTTACCAACCATTGATTGAAGAGACTGATCTGGATTTACCCGGAAATGGGCGTGTAGGCAAAACAGTAACCATGGGGGCTGATCTTTCCAGCGACCACTTTGCAGGTACCATCGACTTTAGGGGATGCTCCGGGTACAAAATGCATACAGTTACTGCACATATCTTTCCCGCTGGGATGATCTTGATAACTCACGGAGCTTTTACTTTGCAAACTATCCGCAGTTCCCGCATGGGCCATTGAGGAAAACACCAAAGGCGCGACAGCAACAGTGGCGGCTATTTTTCCGGTGGATTTCAACCATTCACGACGATTCATGGATTTCATAAAGCATTCTCCTAGGTAATAAACATAGAGGCTTTGCAGGCCCATTAGGGTATACGGAAAATCTGTCCGGATAGATGCAAAAAATTGCTGCGAGAAACAACTGACAATGGGTGTTTAAACAAAAACAGCCCCGCTAAGCCGATATTTTAGATGAAATCACTCATTACCTAGGGCAGCAAGATGATGGAATACCGGTTTCATGCCAATCAAATCACGCGGAAAAATCACTTTTCTCTTGCCGACAAGGGGGATAGATAAACTGCAGAGTTCAGTCGAGAGCAGGTTGATGTGAATCTGCAAAAAAGCCTTGTAGACAAACTCCGTACAATACAATGTACGGTCATCCTCCAGGTCATAGAGATCATCAAAAGGAATCTGCGCTTTTACTTGTTGCTGACACCAGCGAAACAGGTTTTGACACTGAGGTTCCACGAGGGAGATTGGCACATATCCCACGCTCACTGCCCGTTCTGCTGCAGAAAATTCTGTCAATCTTCCCACCCGCACACCTCCATGGGTACGTTCCGTTGACGGCACACTTTCAAATAAAGTACCGCCGACCATGAGCCCCACATGCGTCCAGGGCCCACGGTCCTTGAGGCGCACCAGACGCGCCTCCACTCCCAGCCCCTCGCGAACCAGAAGGTAGGCGGTCAGTCCACACTCACGAACCATTTTCCATCCCGTCGCAGCATTTGCAGGGTCGTATCTCGTGGGGCCCCTTTTTTAGGAATCAACTGAATAACAATCGTCGCATGCTCTACGCCATTGACCAATGTATGCTCATTTTTGACTATCTTGGCTTCTTTCAATCCTCCATCAGCTTGCAGACGTTGATATGTAGCCATCACATAGCCATTGACCTTCGCTTCTTCAAGACGCAGCGCATAAGGCTGTGCGGGTTTATTGATTTCCGGTCCCCAATAAACCAGCTTGTCGACTTGCTGAATATCTCCTTTCGCCATGCCATGCACAAAATGCATGGCTACATTTTCCGGACCCGAACTGTTGAACAGTCCACAGGCAGCAATACCTGCCGTCATGCCTGCCAAGGTGATGAATTTCAGGATGCTCCGCACGCTATATTTCTCCTTCAGCCATATTTTCAACCCAAAAACAACAGGCAATACCTGAAGCCGTATTGCCTGTATCAGTCTCCTGAACTTTAATGGAACAGCATATTATTGTACGGTTTTGCGTACCTTGATACTGGAATTGATTTCTACGCGTTGATTCAGGAAACGGCCCTTGGCGGTGGCATTGCTGGCCACTGGATCCAGATAGGAATGTCCTTTGGTTACGATCCGCGCGGCATTTACCCCGTGGGCTTCCAGATAACCAGCAACACTTTGTGCCCGTTGCTCGGACAGTTTCTGATTATAGGCAAAACTACCGGTTTTACTGCAGTAACCATTCACATCCAGCACCGCATCCGCATGTTTGTGCGCAAAATCAGCTACCTGATCCAATACCGCAATATCGTGACTGATCAGTTGGGAAGAATTGGTCTGAAAATTGATTCCGGTGATGGTAATGGGTTTGCTTTCCAGAACCGTATGTTGAACGGGCGCAATCGGTGCCGGAGCAGGTTTGGCTGCGGGGGCCGCCGGGGCTGCCGGCGGCATGCCCGGTGCACAGGCAAAAGGATTGGTGCCACACCCGGCGGCAGCCAATACAACCGCTACAGCCAGGGTTTGTTGGTATATTTTTTTCATAATACGTCTCCTTAGTAGCTACTTTTTGGGCAGATGAACTGCATTTACAACAACGGATACCGGCTTTCATAAAATAGGCCCCATCCGGGATGGAGCCTGAAGTTCCCGATTTTGCTAGCGGGAGGAGGAGACTACAATTAACATTTTTATCGAGTCATCCGCTGGTCAACCCAAGGGGCCGTTGGCGGTCACAATTTGCGGTTCCATGGAAGCCAGGATGGCAATCAGGTAATTCTGGGCAGCCATGGGAATCTTGCGGGTTTGCATGGCATCCATCATGTCCTGGGCCAGATAGTTGAATGCAGCGGTGGTCACACCCATACCTTCATGGGCCTTACGCATGCTCAGTCCGGTGTACTTGCAGGGACCACCCACGGCCATACACACCTGTTGCACCAACTCATATTTGAGATGAGGAATATTCGTATGGGCAAAGTAGTAATTGATGTGCGGATCGGCAGCCACGTTACCGACAAAGGTATTGATGAGCGCCGTGATACCCGCTTTACCGCCATACTGGGCATAATAATCCTGCGCCGATGCCGTCGAAATCCCCATCAGGGAAACTGCCGTCAAACCTGCTGCCAGGGCAACACCCTTACTGATAGCCGACAGACGGGAAGAAGTACGTGCAAACATATTAAACTCCTCGTATAGGTAAGATCAGAAGCTGGTGGTCAGAGACAGATATAAACCGTTCTGGCTTTTCATGGTCGCGATAGTCCCCAAATCCACATAAGCGGCTGTCAGCGAAAGTTGCTTATAGGGGAACCAGGCTACATACACGTCTTTCCAGGCACTGGTTTTGGAAACCGCATCCGCCAAAGGGGCCAAAGAGGATGTCTTGGATGCAATCAACTGATTCTGCGGCATATCCCGATATTCCGCACCTAACACTACATGGCGATTCAGGAAAACCCCTACAGATGCCGCAGGCAGTACCTTATAGCCCATGCCTGTAGGACCGCCGAAGCCCAGCAAACCTTGCTGATTGGCGTTCGTCACATCAATATTGACGTCAGCCAGTGTCGTCAACCCAAACAAGCCGTTGATCCACACCTTGGTCGCAGACAAATAATAACTGACACCATTCCGCTTCACACCCAATGTAGCCGCCAGATTTGCGGGCATTTCATTGTGATGGAAATCTACGCCAACGGATACTTGTGGTTCCCACCAATTCTGATCATAAATGATATTACCAAACAGTCTGGCCTTAAGACCCACTATATCTTGGTTCAATTCATAACTGTTACCGAAGAACGCCGGGGTTCCTGATGTGGTAAGCCCTGCCTTATCCAGAATCACAGATGCCGGTGCTGCTCTCTCGGCCGCTGTTTCAGCGCCTTTATAAGCAAAGTCATTAATCTCACTATCCAGCGTTCCACCCGTATTCCCCAACCCGAAACTCTGCCGGGCAAAAGAAATCTCAATTCGATTGAATAGTCCGACCGAGGCGCCGTAGGCATCCATATTGTAGTTGTTCAGCAATACATGAGAATAAAAGGCCGTGGCGCCAATTTGCTGATTGGTACCGTATCCAGAAATCACTGCCCAGGGGTTGATACCACCACCGGCAGCACCGTCCACTGCCGTTACGGCACCCGTACCCAGAATGCGTCCCTGCCCGAACAGGCAGGAAGACCCAATAGCGGCACTGGCAGCCACAGGGACCAAAGCCCCCAGCGCACAAGCCATAGCCACGATAACTGCTTTAGTAGCGGGTGACTTCGCAGACTTACCCATCATTTTCATACCTCCTCCTAGCCGTTAAGCGGTTCTTGAATGTCAAAAGCACTCAAAACTGTTTAAGCAAGAAAGGGGCCAGCCCGGGGACTATCTGCAAAAATAACCACAACACAGTCTATCCAGTTGTTTTTAGGCTACATTACAAACCAAGGTGTTCACTACCCATCGGGGATTCTGGCAATGGTCACCCATGACACGTCATGACATCCGCTGTCACAAGTCATGACAGATTTTTCTGATCGGACATTTTTTACAGCGAAAATCAGACATAAAAAATCCGGTATCGGCCAGGCCGATACCGGATTCACAAACTTCTTACCTTCAGTGCTGGATCAGAGGGCTTCCTGTTTTTCTTCCAGCATCTGCTCTATGCGAGGTCCGAGGATGATTTCCATGGCAAAGCCCATTTTGGTGCCAGGAATTACCAGCGTATTAGAACGCGACATGAAACTACCGGGAATCATTTGCAGCAAGGTCGGAAAATGCTCAATTTTATGATCCCGGAAACGGATGACCACCATGCTTTCATCGGGGGTCGGAATATCCCGGGCAATAAACGGATTGGAAGTATCCACCAGCGGTACGCGCTGGAAGTTGATATGTGCCCGAGAAAACTGGGGAGTAATATGATTGATATAATCGGGCATACGGCGCAGGATGGTATCTACAATGGCTTCGGCAGAATAACCCCGCTGAGCGTTATCGCGATGGATTTTCTGGATCCATTCGAGATTCACGACCGGGACCACACCTACCAGTAAATCCACATAATTCGCCACATCTACATCTTCAGTTTTGACGCCGCCATGCAGGCCTTCGTAAAAAAGCAGGTCCGTACCAGTGGGCATATCCTGCCAGGGCGTGAAGGTACCGGGCGCGCTTCCCCGCAACTCGGCTTCGACATCATCATGCACATAATAACGCATCTGTCCGTGGCCGGTTTCACCATAGCTGCGGAAGAGCCGTTCCAGGGCCTCGAAATCATTACCTTCCGGTCCAAAATGACTGATGGTTTTTCCTTCAGCAGCCGCCTTGGCAATGGCTTCACGCATTTCCGCCCGGTTATAACGATGAAAACTATCCCCTTCAATAATGACCGGGTTCACTTTCAGACGCCGGAAAATGTCATGAAAGGCGTGCTTGACGGTGGTGGTGCCCGCTCCCGAAGAACCGGTGACCGCAACTACGGGATATTTTTTAGACATGCTGTGAACCTCATAGTGTGAAAAATACTGGCGCTGACCTACGTATTCCAAGGCCGCCTTTGGGTCAGTGTAACAAAGAAGGTAGGACGGTCAATATGAAACGCACAAAAAGCGTCCGTATTCCCCCAAAAAGCGCAGCAACTTCAATTAAAACCCGAGATTCTGCCAGATGGCAGCGGTCGCCTCATGCTGGTTCAGCGTATAAAAATGCAGGCTGGGAGCCCCCTGAGACAGTAGCGATTCACATTGTCTACTGAGCAGTTCAATACCGAACTCGGTCTGCGACTGCAGGTCATCACCACAAGCCTCCATACGCCGACGCAAATACTGGGGTAATTCGGCGCCACACATGGCCGAAAAGCGGGTAATCTGCTCAAAGTTGGTGATGGGCATGACTCCTACCACGATCGGCACATCCACGCCGCGTTTATGCAAATCTTCCTGGAGCTGCCAATAGGCGTCAGGATTATAAAAATACTGGGTGATGATGCTGTCGGCACCCGCCTGCACTTTTTCCACCAGATGTTGTAGATCATCCGGGGCAGAAACAGCGCGGGGATGGATTTCCGGATAGCCCGCCACATAAATCTCAAAACCGCCAAACTGATGAATAAAATTCACCAGATCAGCGGCATATTCAAAATGCCCGGGATTGGACATCCCTTCGGGGAGATCACCGCGCAGGGCTACAATCTTTTGAACACCCTGGGCACGGTAAGCTTCCAGGATTTCCCGAATGCCCTCTTCCGTAGAGCCAATACAGGACAGATGAGGAACCGCCTCCAGATCATATTCCTGACGAATCATGGCGACCGTGGCAAAGGTTCGCTCCCGAGTGGAACCTCCCGCGCCGTAAGTCACCGAAGCATATTCCGGCTTCAATGCTTTCAGGACGCGGATGGTTTCCCGCAGGCGTTCCTCACCTGCGGCATTTTTGGGCGGAAAAAACTCGACAGAGTGGGCCATCAGTAACGATATGCGTCGTTCTTGAAGGGACCCTGGACGTCTACGCCCAGATAATCCGCCTGAGCAGGAGTCAAGCGGGTCAGCACCCCGGCAAAACCTTCCACCATGTATCTGGCCACTTCTTCATCCAGGGTTTTCGGCAACACGGTAACCGTAATCCGGGAGGCCTTCTGATCGGCAGGCAGGTCGGCAAAACGCTCACCGTAAAGATGAATCTGGGCCAACACCTGGTCGGCAAAAGAACCATCCATGATGCGGCTGGGGTGCCCGGTGGCATTACCCAGATTGACCAGTCGCCCTTCGGACAGAAGAATCAGATAATCATCGCTGTCGGCGTTAAAGTCCTGGCCCGCCGCTGCATCGCGATAGACCTTGTGCACCTGAGCCTTGACCTCATCCCAGGCCCAGTTGGCACGCATGAAAGCCGTGTCAATTTCATTGTCAAAGTGGCCGATATTACACACCACCGCGCCCTTCTTGAGCGCCTTCAACATGCCCGCATCGCAGACATTGTAATTACCTGTGGCCGTCACCAGCAGATCGGTTTGCCCTAGCAGTTCCCGATCAATACAAGTATCGGTACCGTCATTGATGCCCTGCTTGTAGGGTGAAACCACTTCAAAACCATCCATACAGGCCTGCATGGCGCAAATAGGATCTACCTCGGTGACTCGCACAATCATCCCTTCCTGACGCAAGGAAGCGGCCGACCCCTTGCCCACATCTCCATAGCCCAGTACCAGGGCGCGTTTACCCGACAACAAGTGGTCGGTAGCGCGTTTGATGGCATCATTGAGGGAGTGACGACAGCCGTACTTATTGTCATTTTTACTTTTGGTCACCGAGTCATTGACGTTGATGGCCGGCACCTTGAGCTTGCCTTCCTTGGCCATTTCCCAGAGGCGGTGGACACCCGTGGTGGTCTCCTCGGAAACCCCGTGAATTTTTTCGAGCAGCTCGGGATATTTCTCGTGGAGCAAGCCGGTCAGGTCGCCACCGTCATCGAGAATCATGTTGGGCCGCCAGGCATCAGGGCCGGTAATGGTCTGTTCCACGCACCACCAGTATTCCTCCTCACTTTCGCCCTTCCAGGCAAAAACCGGAATGCCGGCGGCGGCTATCGCTGCAGCTGCCTGGTCCTGGGTGGAGAAAATATTGCAGGACGACCAGCGCACTTCGGCGCCCAATGCTACCAGGGTTTCGATGAGCACCGCCGTTTGTATGGTCATGTGGATGCATCCGGCAATACGCGCACCTTTGAGTGGCTGTTGCGCCTGATACTTGCGGCGAATGGCCATCAGGGCCGGCATTTCGGTTTCAGCAATGCGGACTTCCTTACGTCCCCAGGCGGCCAGGGACATATCCGCTACTTTGTAATCTTCAGCAGTTTTCAGCACAGCATTCATGCAGGTCATTTCCTTTTATCATGAAAGCGAGCGCGGTTTACGGACGGAGGGCGGGTCGAGCCTGACCGCCAGAAAGATATTGGCGACTGCAGCGCTCCTCGACCCGATCTTGCAGCGGAGACTCGCTCCACACAGCAATAACTTTTACCGCAATCCGGCAGCATCCCGCAAGGCCGCAGCCTTATCCGTACGCTCCCAGGTAAATTCCGGTTCTTCACGACCGAAATGTCCATAAGCAGCGGTTTTTCCATAAATCGGGCGCAGCAGATCGAGCATCTGAATAATACCCTTGGGGCGCAGGTCAAAATGTTCACGCACCAGAGCAGCTATGCGGTCATCATCAATTTTGCCGGTACCAAAGGTGTCCACCATCAGGCTGACGGGCTGGGACACACCGATGGCATAAGCTACCTGCACTTCACAACGGCGGGCCAGACCGGCAGCGACAATATTTTTGGCCACGTAACGGCCGGCATAGGAAGAGGAGCGATCGACCTTGGAAGGATCTTTCCCGGAAAAGGCACCGCCGCCATGACTTCCCTGACCACCGTAGGTATCGACAATGATTTTCCGACCGGTAAGACCACAATCGCCTACCGGGCCGCCAATCACAAAGCGGCCGGTGGGATTGATCAGGTACTTGGTATCCTTGTGCAGCATTTCCGGAGGCAATACCGGCTTGATGATGTCTTCCCGCACGGCTTCGACCAGATCGGCATGGGAAATGTCCGGGCTGTGCTGGGTGGAAAGCACGACCGCATCAATCGCTACCGGACGGCCATCTCGTAACGCACTGTAACCTGACTTTTGGCGTCGGGACGCAACCAGGGCAGGCGGCCATCCTTGCGCACCAGGGCCTGTCGCTCGGTAAGACGATGGGCAAAATAAATGGGGGTAGGCATCAGCACATCGGTTTCATCACAGGCGAAGCCGAACATCAAGCCCTGGTCGCCAGCCCCCTGATCCAGATCGAGGCCAGCGCCTTCATCCACGCCTTGGGCAATATCTGGAGACTGCTTATCGAGGGTCTGGACCACAGCACAGGAAGCCCAGTCAAAACCCATTTCCGATGAATCATAGCCGATGCGGCGGACAGTCTGCCGGGCCACGTCGGCATAATCGACGGTGGCACTTGTGGTAATTTCGCCAGCCAGCACGATCAATCCAGTGGTGATCAGGGTTTCTGCGGCAACCCGACCACGGGGATCCTGAGCGAGAATGGCATCAAGGATGGCATCGGAAATCTGGTCTGCGACCTTGTCGGGATGACCTTCGGAAACAGATTCAGAAGTAAAAAGATGGCTTTTGGACATGCGTTCAGGCTCCTTGCTGGCGTGGCCGATGAGTCGGGGACAGACCGCACTATAGCAAAGGATATGCTGACAAGCGAAGTGAAAGACACTCACTCCACAGACAAAAACGACTCAAGCTCAGGGTCGGGAGGGGCCTATGACCGGGAAAGGCGCTTTTTTGCTGCCACCCCAAAAATAGGAAATGCCGCCCGTGACCTGGATATTATTAAGATTGGCAGCGTTAGGCGTCGGGCTATCGAACAGAAGCTGATCCTGGACATCCAGACGCAGGCCAATGTGATCACTCAAAGAATATTGATACCCCAGACCGAAAACCCCCATCAGCGAGGTCCCGCGCCCCAGATCCTGATTGAACAGGTTGCTGGAAGCCCCGAGACCCAGAGAGAGATAGGGGGTGTTGGGGCTATTGAAAGCATAGACATTGCCCAGCAGCGCGCCACTGAACTGATTCGCGTCGGTAGTCCCGGAATGTGGAGCAATATTCTGTAAATGGGCAAAGGCGGCAGCCACTTGCGCCTCCACACCCAGATGTCCATCCAGACGCTGCCCCAGGCGCAAGCCCAGCACTGGACCGCTGTCATGCTGAGCAAGACCGCTGGCACTGCTGAAAAACGTATTCCCGCCAAACAGGTTCACATAGGTCTGGTCATGGGCAGCCGGTTCCGCAGCTCCTGCCGGAACGGCAAGAGCCAGCATCGCAAGCGCCAGCAAAGTACCCAGAACCCTGATCATGACCAGCCCCACCTCGGACAGAACAACACAATTCTCAAAAACCTGTTATGATAATAGTCTGTTTTCAGCAAAAATACCACATCTAACCCAGCAATTTGATAAAAATCCAACAAGGAGTTGTCATGTCCACATTGATCTGCGGATCACTGGCCTTTGATACCATCATGGTGTTTCAGGATCGTTTCAAGGCCCACATCCTCCCGGAACAGGTACACATGCTGAATGTGTCCTTTACGGTACCCGAGATGCGTCGAGACTTTGGCGGTTGCGCGGGGAACATTGCCTACAACCTCAAACTCCTGGGCGGCAATCCCATCATTGCGGGCACCGCCGGACAGGACTTCACGCCCTACCTGGAGCACCTTAAAAAACAAGGCCTGGACACCAGCCTGATTCGTATTCTCCCGGATCATTATACCGCCCAGGCCTTCATCACCACCGATCTGGATGACAACCAGATCACCGCCTTTCATCCCGGAGCCATGTTCATGGCCCAGGAAAATCATCTGGAAGGTCATATCCCCGCTGACACTCATTGGGCCATTGTCTCTCCCGATGGCTTGGGCGCCATGATCCAGCATCTGGAAGATCTCACCCGCGCCGGGATCCCTACCCTCTTTGATCCCGGTCAGGGCCTACCCCTTTTTGATGCCCAAACCCTGACCCGGCTGATCGACCTCGCCGATTACCTGACCGTCAACGACTACGAGTATCAGATGGTGCAGGCGCGCACCGGTCTCAAGCCGGATGAACTGAAACAGCGCCTGAAAGCCTTGATTGTGACCAAGGGTGATCAGGGTTCCGTGATTTACCATGATGGCCAGGAAATCCAGATTCCGGCCGCCAAACCCAAGGCGGTCATCGACCCGACGGGCTGTGGTGATGCCTATCGGGCCGGATTGCTGTATGGCCTGGAGCGCGGACGGGACTGGGAAACCTGCGGGAAAATTGCCTCCCTGATGGGCGCCTACAAAATCGAAACAGCCGGCACCCAGAATCATCGCTTTACCTGGACAGAATTTCAGGCGCGCTATCAGGAAAATTTCGGCAGCAAACTCGATTGATCAGGCGCTTTCAGGTCACGATGGGCTTGTCTTCCGCATCCCAGACGTTTATCCCTCCGCCTAGATTGTAAACCTCGTTAAAGCCCATTTCCTGCAGAGTGACAGCAGATAGCGCCGAGCGCGTTCCGCTGTCACAGTACAACACCACCACCTGATCCCGGGCCTGGGAAAGCACCGGATGACAATGACCGTAGTCCGGGTCCGCCAATGCCTCCAGATAACCCCGGGGGACATGAATAGCCTCGGGCAGATGTCCCTCGATAAAAGCGTGAGCCTCGCGCACATCCACAAGGACAATATCATCCCGGGTCCGTAACCAGTCTTCCAGAGTGTCCACGTCAATTTCGCGAATCTGACTCCGCGCATGACGTATAAAATCCGCCAGTGATTTCGCCATAACTCCTCCATCATGTTCCGTTCATGAGCACCCTCACAACCGTGCCGGTACCCGGGTTCCGAGTTTATCACCGCTCCTCGGCCGCTGACACGCACGACCCGGCAGTCATCCCAAAACACACCGTTTTTACTGAAAAAATCAAGAAATAATAATCTCTTTCCTTTGCCCATAATATTATTCTATGATGAAAGCACTCACCGTCGTCTTTAAGAGGAGCCTCACCATGCCTGCCAGACGTTCCCGCAAAAATGCCTGTGAATTACCCCCTCTCGGAATGGACGAAACCAGCCTGTGTTCTGATACCCGCCACTACCTTTTACACACCCTGGGCGCCGAAGAGGAACACGCCTCAAAAAACACTATCTACACAGCGCTTTCCATGAGTTTGCGTGACCGCTTGGTAGAGCGCTGGAAAAAAACACAAAAAAAAGTAACTGAAGAAAAAGGCAAGCGTACCTTTTACCTGTCCCTGGAATTTCTGCTCGGTCGTACCATGGGTAACACCCTGCTCAACCTTGGCCTGGAAGAAGCGGCCGAGAAGGCCATTGCACAGGAACATCGCACCCTCACGGACATCATTGAGGCGGAACCAGATGCCGGCCTCGGCAATGGCGGCCTCGGCCGACTGGCGGCCTGCTTTCTGGACAGTTGTGCTTCCCTCGGCCTGCCCGTCACCGGCTACGGCATTCGCTACAGTTACGGCATGTTCCGTCAGGAAGTCCGGGGCGGCGAACAGGTGGAAGAACCTGATCACTGGCTGAAAAATGGTTATCCCTGGGAACTGAAACGCCCGGAACGGGTGCGGCATATTCATTTTTTCGGGCGCAGCGATGTCTATACCGACGCCCGGGGCAAATTACAGCATCGCTGGGTCGATACCCACGATGTACTTGCCGTTCCCTATGACATTCCCATCCCCGGTTATCGCAATGAGGTCGTCAATACCCTGCGTCTGTGGCGCGCGGCTTCCACCGACATTTTCGATCTCGGCGAATTCAATGCAGGGGCCTATCCTGAAGCAGTCGCGGCCAAAAATAATGCCGAGCATATCAGCATGGTGCTTTACCCCAATGACAGCAGCGAGAACGGTAAGGAACTGCGCCTGCGTCAGCAGTACTTCCTGGCCTCTGCCAGTCTTCAGGATGTAGTTGCCGACTGGGTCGCCATCCACGGTGAGGATTTCCATCACTTCGCCAAACACCATTGCTTTCAGCTCAACGACACTCACCCGAGTTGTGCGGTACCGGAACTGATGCGCCTGCTGATGGACGAACATGGTCTGGACTGGGACAGCGCCTGGAACATCACCAGCCATACCATGGCCTATACCAACCATACCCTCCTTCCCGAAGCCCTGGAGCGCTGGCCGGTACGCCTGTTTCGATTGCTGCTGCCGCGCCTGCTGGAAATCATTTTTGAGATCAACGGCCGTTTCCTCCAGGAAGTCGCCCGCAAGGCACCCGGCGATACCGCCCTGCTGCAGCGCCTGTCCATCATTGAAGAAGGCGGCGAACAGATGGTACGCATGGCGCACCTGGCTGTGGTCGGCAGCTTCTCCATCAACGGCGTTGCTGCACTGCACACTGAGTTACTCTGTGAGGAATTGTTTGCCGATTTTCATCGCCTCTGGCCCAAAAAGTTCAACAACAAAACCAATGGCGTCACCCCGCGCCGCTGGTTGCAATGGGCCAATCCCGCCCTGCGGGAGCTGCTGACCGAGCACATTGGTCCCGAATGGAAAAACGATCTGGATCATCTGCAGAAGCTCGCTCCCTTTGCCGAAGACCCGGCATTCCGCAAACGCTGGGATAGCGTTCGCCAAATCAACAAGGAACGCCTGGCCCGCCTGGTGCAGGAACATACCGGTGTGCAATTCATTCCGGGCGCCATCGTCGACACCCAGGTCAAACGTATTCACGAATACAAGCGCCAACTCCTGAATGCCCTCCACGTCATCCATCTTTACGACCGCATCAAACGCGGAGAAAGCGCTGAGGTCACCCCCCGCAATGTGCTTTTTGCAGGCAAAGCCGCGCCGGGTTATTTCATGGCCAAGCGCATCATCAAGCTCATCAACAACATCGCCAACGTCGTCAATCATGATACGGATACGGCCGATCGTCTGCGGGTCTGCTTTCTGCCCGACTACCGGGTTTCCCTCATGGAAAAAATCTGTGCGGCCACGGATTTATCCGAGCAGATATCGACGGCGGGCAAGGAAGCCTCCGGAACCGGCAACATGAAGTTCATGATGAACGGTGCCCTGACCATCGGGACTCTGGATGGCGCCAACATCGAAATTCGCGAAGCAGTCGGCCCCGAACATTTTTTCCTCTTCGGCCTGAACGCTCAAGAAGTCAGCCAATTACGCCACCACTATCAGCCCGAAATTTATCTGCAGGCCGATCATGATCTGCAAAGAGTGATGGACCTTTTATATAGTGGCTTTTTCAATGCCTTTGAACCGGGCATTTTCGATCCCATCATTCATACTTTGAACAATCCCCATGATCCCTGGATGGTACTGGCCGATTTCACCAGTTATAAACTCAAGCAACAGGAAGCGGCGGCCCTGTGGCGGGATCAAAGCGAATGGCAGCGTCTGAGCATTCTGAATACGGCCGCCAGCGGTGTGTTTTCCAGTGATCGTACCATCCGGGAATACAATACCGAAATCTGGCACCTCCAGCCTCTGGTGATGGCCCCATGACAGAATCCGGCCAATCTGTTTTAATATACCTTGATAGTAATCATTTCCTGTACAGAGAACATTGATGGCTCATACACCGCGCCCCGTACTTCTGTTGATTCTGGATGGCTGGGGCTATCGCGAAGACCCGGAAAACAACGCCATTGCCCTGGCACATACCCCCAACTGGGATGGGTGGTGGCGTAGTCATCCCCATCAACTTCTCAATGCTTCCGGGGCCTCCGTAGGCCTGCCGGGTGGTCAGATGGGCAACAGCGAAGTCGGGCATATCAATATCGGTGCCGGGCGCGTGGTCTATCAGGAATATGAACGCATCAACCGGGGAATACTGGATGGCAGTTTTTACAAGAACAGCGCCCTCTGTGCCGCAGTAGATGCGGCCCAGGCTCAGGGTGGAGCCGTGCACATATTGGGGCTACTCTCGGCAGGTGGGGTACACTCCCATGAAGAACATCTGTTCGCTGCCCTGCGCCTGGCGCGGCAACGGGGCGCAGAGCGCGTCTATGTACACGCCTTTCTGGATGGACGGGACACCTTGCCACGCTGTGCCGCTGCCTCTCTGGAAAATCTCGATGCCCAGATCACTGCCCACGGTGGCCAACTGGCATCCCTGATCGGTCGTTTTTATGCCATGGACCGCGATCATCGCTGGGATCGGGTGCAGCAAGCCTATGATTTATTGACCATAGGGACCGGAACAGCCTACGCTACCAGTCAGGAGGCCCTGGCCGCCGCCTATGCGCGCGGTGAAAGTGATGAATTTGTCTCCCCCTCTTCGATCGGCAGCGCGCCTGCCTGCATTCAGGATCATGATGCGGTGCTGTTCATGAACTTTCGTTCGGACCGTGCCCGGCAGATAACCCGCCCCTTCATCGAGCCTGATTTTGATGGTTTTCCCCGCCAGGTCACGCCCAAACTGGCTGACTTCGTGACCCTCACCGAGTATAGCGAGCATTTTGATGTGCACGTCGCCTTCCCGCCGACCCGCCTCAAAAACACTCTGGGAGAATGGCTGGCCAAACATGGTTTACATCAGTTGCGCATTGCCGAAACGGAAAAATATGCCCATGTCACCTTCTTTATGAATGGGGGTGATGAAACTGTTTTTCCCGGCGAAGACCGCATCCTCATCCCTTCCCCCAAAGTCACCACCTATGACCTGCAACCGGAGATGAGTGTTCAGGCCCTCACCGATGCCTTGGTGGAGCAGGTGGAAAGTCGTCAATATGACGCCATCATCTGCAATATCGCCAACCCCGATATGGTGGGTCACAGTGGCAAGCTCAGCGCCGCCATTGCCGCTGTGGAAGCTGTCGATCAGAGCCTTGGCCGGATTGTCAGCGCTGTCCGTCATGTGGGAGGAGAAGTACTGATCACTGCCGATCACGGTAACGTCGAGCAGATGCTGGATACCGAAAGCGGCCAGGCGCATACCTCCCATACCTGCAACCCGGTGCCTCTCCTCTACATCGGCCGCCCCGCCGAAATCCGCCCGGGCGGTGCCCTGGAAGATCTTGCTCCCACCCTGCTGCAACTCATCGGCCTGCCTATCCCCCCGGAAATGGGTGGAAAAAATCTGGTGCAGACCCTCTAAATGACCTCGCGGCTTTTGCTTCACTCGGTGACCCTGCTGGTGATGACGGGATTACTCCCCGTGGCAGCTGAGGCCAGTTCACTTCAGGAAAAAATCCAGAATAACCGTGAAAAGCTGGAACACCTGCATGAAAATCTGGGCCAGGTTCAGGCCCATCTGAGCGCCGGACAGAAGACCCAGGCGGAGCTTCGTCAGGAAATCAAGGCGCTGGATCAAAAAATTGCCGCAACCCGCAAAAAAATGGCGGGTATTCAGGCTCAACAACAGCAGACCCAAGACAAGCTGAATACTTTGAAACAAAAAATCAGCGCGTTGCAACATGAGTTGATTCAGCAAAAAGCGATTTTGAGCAAGCAGTTGCAAGGGGCTTACATGCTTGGCGGCAGCACCCCCCTCGCCGTGTGGCTGCAAACCGAAAAACCCGGAGAACTGGGGCGAATGAGCGTTTTTTATGCCTCTCTGGCCAAGGCACGGGCTGCGCTCATTGTTAAAACTCAAAACACTGCGGCACAAATTGTTCAGACCCGCCATCAGGTAGAACAGCGCGAAGCGGGTCTGGTCAAACTCGCCGCACAAATCCAAGCCCAGGAAAACACCCTGAACCAGCAGCGCCAGCAACATGCCACTCTGGAAAATCAACTGACGGACCGGATCGCCAGGGATAAGGCTAAAATTGCCGAGTTACAGGCCAATGCCAACATACTTAATGGCCTGGTAAGTCGGCTGGTGGTCCAGTTCCGGCATCAGGAAGCGGTTGCCGAGGCCCAGCGCAAGGCAGCTGCTGAAGCGGCAGCACGGGCGGCTGCCGCCAGAGCCCGGGCAGCTGCCGCAGCACGCGCTGCTGAGCAGCGTCGACTGGCGGCTGAGCGCTTGGCAGAACAACGCGCGGCCGCACAAAAAGCCCAGGAAGAAAAGCGCGCCGAGCAGGTCCAGCGGGCGGCAGAAAATGCCGCCCCTCCGACCACGGTAGTGCATCCGCCCCAGATCAGTACCGTGCCACAAGCACCGGCTCCTGTCCCCACAGTGCCGCCAACTCCGCCGGTACCGAGCCCTGCACCAAGCCCCGCCCCCAGTGCGAGCCTGCGTCCGCCGAGCACCCCGATCATCGGTCATGGCCGCTATCCAGCCCCCGTCAACGGCCCCATTACCGCGCGCTACGGGAGCCCGCGCGTGACCGGGGGACTGGACTGGCAGGGCATTACTTTTCAGGCTGCACAAGGCACGCCGGTTCGTGCCATCGCCCCGGGCATGGTACTGTATGCCGGGCCGCTCAGAGGTTACGGACAGATTGTGATCGTCCAGATTGGTCATAGTTTGCTCAGTATTTATGGGCACCTGGGTTCTACCGATGCCCACGTCGGCGAACAAATTGCGGCGGGGCATCAGGTCGGTACGGTAGGCAGTGGCGGCGAGCTGGGCAATGACGGGCTGTACTTCGAGATCCGCAATGCCGGCCACCCCGTCAACCCCCTGGACTACATTCACAATTGATTCCGTCCTGGCCACGCCGTTTCGGAAATCGACAGCCTGCTTTCTGGAGACAATCATCATGATCCCGCTGCGCCGCATTTTATCCCGCCCCTCTGGTCACCGGCTCAGTTTCAGCGTCCTGTTGGTACTGGGTTGTACCTATGCGGGAAATGCTCTGGCTGCTACGGAACAGAGCCCGATCCCCCTGCAACAAATCCAGACCCTCAGTCAGGTATTTGAAATCGTCAAATCCAATTACGTGGACCCTACTTCCGACAAAAAACTGATGGACGGTGCCATCAGCGGTATGGTCAGTGCCCTGGATCCGCACTCAGCATACCTGACACCCAAGGAATTCAAGGAGATGCAGGTAGTCACTGATGGCAAATTCGGGGGCCTCGGGATTGAAGTCACGGGAGATCACGGGGTGCTCAAGGTCGTAGCCCCCATTGATGGTACTCCGGCTGCCAAGGCCGGCATAGAACCCGGCGATCTGATTATCAAAATCGATGGCAAGGCACTGCAAGGCATTGGCCTGCAGAAAACCGTCGATATGATGCGGGGCAAACCGGGCACCCAGGTGGCCCTGACCATTCTGCGCCCGCACCAGAACCAGCCTCTCCATCTGACTCTCACCCGGGCCGTCATCAAGGTGCAAAGTGTCCGTTCCGCCATGCTGGCACCGGGCTATGGCTATATTCGCATCAGTCAGTTCCAGGAAAATACCGGCCGGGAAACCCGCAAGGCCGTGGAAAAACTCGAGAAGGAAGCCCAGGGGCATCTGAAGGGTCTGATTCTGGATTTACGCAACAATCCGGGGGGCGTCTTGGGTGCCGGTGTCGAAACCGCCGATACCTTCCTGAACAAGGGCCTGATTGTCTACACCAAGGGCCGAACCCCCGACAGTGATATGCGCTTTAGCGCCCATGGTCCCGATTATCTGCACGGCGCGCCCATGATCGTGCTCATCAACGGCGGCTCGGCCTCTGCCGCCGAAATTGTGACCGGCGCGCTCAAGGACGATCATCGCGCCCTCATCATGGGTCAACGTAGTTTTGGCAAGGGTTCCGTGCAAACCGTCATTCCCCTGAGCAATGGCGGGGCACTGAAACTTACGACGGCCCTTTATTACACACCTGCAGGCTGCTCCATTCAGAGTCAGGGAATTGTACCCAATGTGGAAATTCAGCCGGCCAATCCGCAATTACGGGCGATGGATGAAGACCTCCTCAAGGAATCCGAATTAAAAGGGGTACTCACGGCTCCAGATGCCTGCAGCCAGGTAAAACCTCAATACATTATCAGCACAGCACCTGCCAAACCGGCTCTTGCCACGGCCCAGACCAGCAGCGCCGCAAGCCAAGAGGATGCCATGGCAGCGTCCAGCATTCTCAAACCGAATCTGGAAAAAGATACAGTATTGCGTGAGGCATTGCGCATTCTCGAAAACAAAGCGGTTCCGGTGGATGTGCGTGACCATAATGTCCAGGAAGTCATTCCCCTGGCCTTGGCAGCGGGTCAGTAGTGCCGGGGATAAATCTCGTGAAAAATGGGTCAAAGTTTTCGGAAATTTTGCAATGGAAACGGTGGCAGATGTTCTGCACAGACACTCACGGGGTAATCCGCTAATGTCTTCAGTCAAGCAGGTACTCATCCCCGTTGCTGCGGGTTTTGAAGACATGGAAGTGGTAATTTGTAGCGATATTCTGCGCCGCGCTGGCTGTCAGGTGGTGCTTGTCGGCCTCGCTCCTGGGCCGGTCACCGGCGGGCGGGGGCTGTCCCTGCTCCCGGATCAGATCTGGGAGCATATCCACGAAACAGATTACGATTTGATTCTCTTGCCCGGGGGCATGGGGGGTGTGGAAAATCTGGAAAAGCATGCACCCTTGTTAGCCTCACTGCAACAAAGAACCCGGCGGGGCGGTCTGATTGCTGCTCTTTGTGCTGCACCGGGCCTCCTGGCCCGCCAGCAGCTGCTGGACAACCGGCATGTGACGGCCTATCCCGGCGTGTTGGATCCGCTCAGCCGCCAGTATCACTACGAAACTTCCGCCGTAGTCGTCGATGGTCCCCTGATTACTTCTCGTGGACCCGGTACGGCTATGGATTTTGCTCTTACCCTGGTGGAGCTTCTTCTGGGCCCTGAAAAACGTCAGGAAACAGAAATTCCACTGCAACGCAGTTCCTCCTAAGACTTCCCCTTTGTCTGTGACTATGGATAATAGGGGAGCATCACTTAACCTGAAGGAATATTTATGAAACTTCGCGCGGTCATTCTTGCTGCCACTGTCAGCGCCTTTGCAATACCTGCTTTTGCTGCTCCTGTCGCTACGGTCAATGGTACCCCCATCGACAATAGTGAAGTCCAGGCCATCATGTCCATGAGTCCGGCCCTGGCCAAAGAGCCCAATGCCCGCGAGCAGGTCGTGCAGAATCTGGTCAACATGGAAGTGCTGTCCCAGTATGCCACCAAACACAATCTGAACCAGTCTGCCGATGTCAAGGAACGTCTGGCCATGGCCAAGCGCCAGATCCTCGCCGATGCGGCTGTGGACCAATATGTGCAGGAGCATCCGGTTCCTCAGTCTGACATCCAGGCGGCTTACAACAAATTTGTCGCGGCCATGGGTAAAAAAGAATATGAGGTTCGCCACATCCTGGTGAAAACCAAGCCCGAGGCCGAAAAAATTCTGGCCGAGCTCAAGTCCGGCAAGAAATTTTCCACGCTGGCGGAAAAAGATTCCATCGACAAGGCCAGCGCTGCCCATGGTGGCGAGCTCGGCTGGATTGTTCCCGGCATGGTGGTACCGCCCTTTGCCCAGGCCATTGAAACAGCCCCCATTGACAAGCCTGTAGGCCCTGTTCAGACCCAGTTCGGCTATCATATCATTGAGGTGCAGGCGACGCGTGCGCTGACACCGCCGCCTCTCAGTGCCATGCAAGACCGCATCAAGGCGCAGCTTTCCCAGCAGGAAGCCGCCAAGTTCGTGTCCAACTTGCGTAGCCAGGCTAAAATCGACATCACCAAGTAAGTCCATTCATCTCCATCCAGCGCCGGGCCCAGCCCGGCGCTTTTTTTGTCTGGATATGTCCCCATATGCTGAAGAGTCCGGGCGCTTTCATCAGCTGCTTGCGCCTTGCCAGCAGTCGGGGCAAACGCCACAATGGGAACAACACAGCAATCAGGGAGCCAGGAAAAATGAGTAAAACGCAGCACCGCCGCAGTACCATTCTGGAACGTGAACCGAAAACGGAAGAACCCAGAATGTACAAGGTGTTGCTGATGAACGACGATTTCACCCCCATGGATTATGTGGTTCATATTCTGGAAACCTATTTTCACAAGCCTCACGCCGAAGCGGTGGCAGTCATGATGTCTGTGCACCATCAAGGTAAGGGGCTCTGCGGGGTGTTTCCTTACGATCTGGCCGAAACCAAGGTCGCCCTGGTAACGGCAGATGCCCGACAGCACCAACATCCGCTCCGCTGTATCATGGAAAAGGAGTAATACCGATGATCGACAAGTCTCTGGAAAAATCCATCAATCAGGCATTTCAGATTGCCCGCCAGTATGGACATGAATACGCATCGGTAGAACATTTGCTCCTGGCCCTGCTCGATAATCCGGAGGGGCAGGAGGTTCTGCAGGCCTGTGGCGGCAACACCGACCATCTGTCCATGGAATTGCAGAACTTTCTCGAGCGCAAGGTGCCCGCCATGGGTCCCGCCGGGACCGTCAACACCCAACCCTCGGTTGGCTTTCAGCGCGTCATTCAGCGCGCGCTCTATCACGTCCAGTCTGCGGGCAAAGAAGCCGTATCCGGTGCCAATGTCATTGTCGCCATGTTTGCTGAACGTGAGTCTCATGCGGTGTACTTCCTGCAGAAAGAACATGTGACCCGATTGGACGTTGTCAACTATCTGGCGCACGGCCTGCGCAAGGATGAAGCCATGGACGAGGAAGAAGAGGAAATCGAAGGCAACACCGAAAAAAAGGGAAACAGCAAGGATCCCCTGCAAGCCTATGCCCGCAACCTGAATGCCATGGCCAGAGCCGGACGTCTTGACCCGCTGATCGGGCGCCAGGATGAAGTCATCCGGGCTTTGCAGGTGCTGGCGCGGCGCCGCAAAAATAATCCTTTGTTTGTCGGCGAACCCGGAGTCGGCAAAACCGCCATTGTCGAGGGTATCGCCCGCGCCATTGTCGCCGGAAAAGTTCCGGAGTTGCTGGAAGACGTGACCATTTACGCCCTTGATCTCGGCGCCCTGATAGCTGGTTCACGCTATCGTGGCGACTTTGAGGAGCGCCTCAAGGCCGTATTGAAAGCCCTGCGCAAGCAGCCGGGCAGCATTCTTTTCATCGACGAAATCCATACCCTGATTGGTGCCGGAGCTGCTTCCGGGGGAGCCATGGATGCCTCCAATCTGCTCAAACCGGCGCTGGCCTCTGGTGAGCTCAAATGTATCGGTGCTACCACTTACCAGGAGTTCCGCCAGCATTTCGAGAAAGACCGCGCCCTCACCCGGCGCTTTCAGAAAATTGATGTCCCAGAACCTTCCCAGGAAGAATCCTTACAGATTCTGCGCGGCCTGAAAAGCCAGTTTGAACAGCATCACCATTTGCGCTACACCGACACCGCCCTGCGCGCGGCCGTGGAACTTTCGGTTAAGCACATTCATGACCGCCACCTGCCGGACAAGGCCATTGATCTCATTGATGAAGTGGGCGCAGCCCAGGCCCTGCTACCGCCCTCCAAACGGAAAAAAAGTATCGGTATTCATGATATTGAAGAAATGGTAGCGCGGGTGGCGCGGATTCCCGGTAAAAATGTCTCCCTGGACGACCGGCAGGCTCTAAAAAACCTGGAAAGAGATCTGGGGCTGGTGATTTATGGTCAGGAAAAAGCCATTCAGGAACTGTCCTCCGCCATCAAAATGGCCCGGGCCGGACTCCGCCATCATGAAAAGCCGGTGGGTACTTTCCTGTTTTCCGGGCCCACCGGTGTCGGTAAAACCGAACTCAGCCGGCAATTGGCCAGCTTGCTGGGGATTCCCCTGCTCCGTTTTGACATGAGCGAATACATGGAACGCCACACCGTATCCCGCCTGATTGGCGCTCCTCCCGGCTATGTAGGACATGATCAGGCCGGGCAACTGACCGAGGCCGTCAGCCGTAATCCCCATTCGGTGCTGCTCCTCGATGAAATCGAAAAGGCCCATCCGGATATTTTCAATGTCCTGCTGCAGGTCATGGATCACGGCAAGCTCACCGATGCCGGGGGGCGTTCCGTGGATTTCCGCCACGTTGTCCTCATCATGACCACCAATGCCGGTGCGGAATCCCGGAACAAGGCCAGCATTGGCTTCATGAAGCCCGCCGAAAAGGAAGGCGGTCAGGAAATGGAAACCATCCGCCGGATGTTCTCACCGGAGTTCCGCAATCGTCTGGATGCCGTGGTGCCCTTCTGCGCCCTGTCCCGGGAAAACATCCTCCATGTGGTCGACAAGTTCATCATGGAACTGGATGAACAGTTACTCGGCAAGGGCTACAGCCTCGAAATCAGTCCGGAGCTCCGCCAGTGGCTGGCTGACAAGGGCTATGATCCGCAGATGGGCGCCCGGCCCATGGCCCGGGTCATTCAGGAACACCTGAAGAAACCCCTGGCGGAACATATTCTTTTCGGGGACCTGCCGAAAGGCACAAGGATCAGGGCGACCCTGGAAGAGGATGAAGTCAAACTGCAGCTCCCCGAAGCAGTGTCTGCAGAATAAGTATGGACAGTTGCGGGTTTCATTTTGATAACAGCTACGTCCGCGAGCTGGAGGGCTTTTTCGCCCCCTGGCAAGCGGCAACCGTGCCCTCCCCCCGCTTATTAAAGCTCAATCATCCCCTGGCCACAGCGCTGGGACTGGATATTGCTGCCTTGGAGACAGAGCGGGGTGCGGCCATTTTTTCCGGCAACACCCTTCCCGAAGGCGCTGAGCCCCTGGCCCAGGCCTATGCGGGCCATCAATTCGGTCACCTGTCTCCGCAACTGGGGGATGGTCGGGCCTTGCTGCTAGGCGAAATTCTGGCTCCCGACGGAAAGCGCTGGGACCTGCAGCTCAAGGGTTCGGGACGTACACCCTTCTCCCGGGGAGGAGATGGCAAGGCAGCCCTCGGGCCCGTGCTACGTGAATATCTGCTGGGAGAAGCCATGCATGCCCTCGGTATCCCCACCACCCGCGCCCTGGCTGCGGTCAGTACCGGGGAGACCATTCACCGCGACATGCCCCAGCCTGGGGCCATTTTGACCCGGGTAGCCGCCAGTCATATTCGTGTCGGTACTTTTCAGTTTTTTGCCCTGCGCGATGATCGGGACAAGGTCCGCAAACTGGCCGACTATACCCTTGCCCGTCACTACCCAGACGCTCAGCATGCCGCCAATCCCTATCTCGCACTTTTTCAGGCGGTAGCGGAGCGCCAGGCGGCACTACTGGCCCGCTGGATGCTGGCAGGTTTCATCCATGGCGTGATGAATACGGATAACATGAGCATTGCCGGGGAAACCATCGATTATGGTCCCTGCGCATTTATGGACCGTTATGATCCCGCCACCGTATTCAGTTCCATTGACAGTCAGGGACGTTACGCCTACGGCAATCAACCGCTGATTGCACAATGGAACCTGACTCGCTTTGCCGAAACCCTGGTGGAACTGGTGGATACTGACAGTGAAGCAGCCATTGCCCTGCTGACCGAAGCCATCAACCAGTTTCCCCGGCAATATACGACTTACTGGTTAGAGGGTATGCGCGCCAAACTGGGATTGGTTACTGAGGAAGATCAGGATCAGGAACTGGCCCAGCAATGGCTGACGACCCTGGAAGGAAACTCGGTGGATTTCACCCGGGCTTTCCGTAGTCTCTCGGCAGTCGTTCTGGGCAATCCTGCGGCCCTGCGCAGTCAGTTAGATGTACCCGCTGCGGCTGACCTCTGGCTGCAACGCTGGCAGGAAAGACTATCCAGGGAGCCCATGCCTGCCACCGAGCGCGCCACGCGCATGGATCAGGTGAATCCTGTATATATTCCACGCAATCATAAAGTCGAGGAGGCCCTGCAAGCCGCCACCCAGCAGGGCGACCTGGAACCCTTTCAACGGCTTCTGGACGTGCTTGCCGAGCCCTTCAATGAACGCCCGGGCCTCGAAAGCTATGCCCAGCCCGCTCCCGAAAGCTTCGGGGTTTACAAGACCTTCTGTGGTACCTGAGTACTGAGAAAATCCAGCACACGCTGCACCTGGGCATGGATATCTGCATAGGCGTCAGCCGCTGCCTCCAGCATCTCTGCCGGGCTTTGAATACCCGGTTGATCCGGGATGATTTCGTCGGCAGCATGCTGGATCAGGGCGGCAATGCTAGTGGCCGTACTTTCCAGATGAAATTGCAAGCCGATCACCTGACTACCGATCTGAAAGGCCTGATTTTCACAGGCAGCACTACGGGCCAACCGAGTTGCTCCGACAGGCAAGTCAAAAGTCTCCCCATGCCAATGAAAAGCCAGAAATTGTCCGGGAAACTGAAAATGATCTGCATCGGTCATTTCTGCCTGCACGGGAAACCAGCCGATTTCTTTCTGCCTGGCCGGATACACTTGCGCCCCGCAGACATGAGCAATCAGTTGGGCACCCAGACAAATGCCGAGAATTGACAGATCGGCCTGGATGGCTTCGGCAATGAAACGCTTTTCTGCAGACAACCAGGGATGTTCCGCTTCATCGTGGATGCTCATGGGACCGCCGAGAATAATGAGCAGATCAAAAGCTGAGGCTTCTTCTGGTAACCGCTCATCGGCATGAAAGCGCGTCCAGGTCACCAGAGCCTTGCGATCCTGTAACCAGGTTTCCATACTCCCCAATCCTTCAAAAGGCACATGCTGTAAAACATGAACACGCATGATGGAATCCTCCCTCTGCTGACAAATCCAAACTGAATGACATGACCCTGCTGTCAGAATACTCCCCAAAAAGCACGCCCGTCAGTCTTTGCAGATCTGACGGGCGTGGCTCAACGATCCATCAATTCCTTATTTTTTGGGGGCTTTGGCCATCCGCAAGTAAGGCAGTTTGATATCGATGTTGCCAAACTTTTCCTTGGCCTGATCATCATTCAGGGACAGAGCGACGATCACATCCTGACCGGGAACCCAGTTGGCGGGAGTAGCAATCGGCACGCCATCCGTCGCCTGAATGGCATCCAGAGCACGCAGAATTTCCGCGAAATTGCGGCCTACAGACATGGGGTACAACATGGTAAGACGCACTTTCTTGTCGGGACCGATAATGAACACGGAACGCACCGTCGCCGTATTGGCCGCAGTCCGGTTATCGGGAAGATAAGCATCGGCCGGCAACATGTCATACAGCTTGGAAACATGCAGGGAAGTATCGTCAATAATCGGGAAATCCGCCGGAGCACCCGCGAAGGCTTCAATATCCCGCTTCCATTTTTTGTGTTCTTCCACGGTATCCACAGAAACGCCCATCACCTTGGTGTTGCGCTTGGCAAATTCGGGAGCCAGCTGGGCTACCGCACCAAATTCCGTTGTGCAAACCGGGGTAAAATCGCGGGGGTGGGAGAAGAGAATGGCATAGCTATCTCCAATCCATTCATGGAGATTGAGCTTTCCGGCGGTGGAATCTACGGTAAAGTCTGGAGCAACATCATTAATACGAATGGTCATCTGAGTCATCCTCTATCTATTCAGGTTAAGGTCAGGCACTACGCATCTTCACTACAAAATGACTATACCAAAGCTGATTTAGAATATCAACAGATATTTTCTTTTTAAAAAATAGACTAATTTTAAATAGTAGCTCACAGGTGTTCGTTCTTATTGACCAGCTTCAGGGAGAGCGCCAGTAGGGCGCCAACAACAAGGCTTCGGGCACCAGGGTTTTGATGGCTGCAGGAATTTCCAGAGTCAGCCCGGGGCGCGGGCGAATACTCACCCAGAGCAGATTGGTACGCAGGTTCAGGTCAGCGAAAACCACCCAGCTGTCATAATGTTTGAGTACGGCATTGATAATACGCAAGGTATGCTGCTGACGCAGGCCGCTTTTATCCCGTAATCCGGGGAACAGCATGCGGAAGTCGGCGAGCAGGTGACCGTTTTCATCACGACTGGGAACCCGACGCCAGAGGGGTTCGTCGGGATGAAAAACAGCCTGAGAGGCTTTCTTCAGATGGGTGGGCTCAGAATGCTGCCGTATCGATGGTGCTGCAGACATGGGGATCTCCTGCATGTGCAAGTCACCCCCACAGTCTGCCTGCTCAGCTGCGGGGCGGCAAGCCCCGAATGCTGTCCAGATGCAGCCTAGCCGTGACGTTTGACGTCCGCTTCGATGATTTTGCGGGCTTCAGCGAGATTGGCCCAGTCTTTCATCTTCACCCACTTACCTGGCTCAAGATCCTTGTAATGCTCAAAAAAGTGGCGGATCTGCTGGCGGATGTGTTCCGGCAAATCCTCGACATCGCGAATCTCGGCATAGCCTGCTGCGACTTTGTCGTGGGGAACGGCGACGATTTTCGCATCAATTCCATGCTCATCTTCCATCATCAGGACACCGACGGGACGGGCACGAATGACCGTACCGGGAGCCACCGGCTGGGGAGACCAGACCAGACAATCGGTGGGATCACCATCATCGGAGAGGGTGTTGGGAATAAATCCGTAGTTGAGGGGATAATGCATGGCGGTGAACAGGAAACGGTCGACAAATACCGCACCGGCTTCCTTGTCCATCTCATATTTGACGGAAGAACCCTGGGGCACTTCGATCACCACATTGATATCGTCCGGTAAGGATTTACCTGCCGGTATTTTTTTCAGGTCCATAGATCACTCCTTGATGGTTCAGGGAAAAAGACGACGTATCCGCTCCAGATCGGCCAGCGTGTCCACGCCGGCCGGGGGCACTTCCGCAGCGCAATATACCGCAATTTGCACGCCCCGCTCCAATGCGCGCATTTGCTCCAGCGATTCGATCTGTTCCAGAGGACTGGCTGGCCAGCGGGCATAATCCTGCAGAAACTGGTGACGATAGGCATAAAGTCCGAGATGACGCCACCAGTGGCCGCCATCCGGCAAAGGGTCCTGCGGCTGCATGGGGAAATACTGGCGATGCCAGGGAATCGGAGCACGGGAAAAATACCGGGCATGACCCTGATCGTTACAGATCAGCTTTACGGCATGAGGGTCTGCCAGTTCCGCCCAATGATGGATGGGGACAGCGGCCGTCGCCATTTTCAAGGCCTCATTTTCCAGCAACAATTTTGCAGTAGCCTGCAAAAGGGCCGGGGGCATTCCGGGTTCATCTCCCTGCAGGTTGACGATCACCGCATCGGCAGGCAAGTCCAGTAACCGAGCGGCTTCGGCGAGTCTTTCCGTCCCGCAGACATGGTCTGGTGAGGTCAGCAAGACTTCTCCGCCATGATCCTCAATACAGGCGACAATCTCCGGATGGTCAGCGGCCACTACAACCCGGGATGCGCCGCTTTCCACGGCGCGGCGGCGTACCTGTTCAATCATGGGTAACCCGCCCACTTCCAGCAGCACCTTGCGGGGCAGACGGGTGGAGGCCAGGCGCGCCGGAATGAGCACACAAAAATTCATGCGGGCTTGTCCGCGTAGGGTTTGGCTTCATCCAGCAACAGCACCGGAATGTCATCGCGGATGGGATATTGCAGATGGCAGCGCGGACAACACAGTGCCTGCCGCTGCGCGCAGGGTTGCAAGCCACCTTTGCATTGGGGACAGGCCAACAAATCCAGCAAGCGACGATCAATGCTCATGGTCCCTCCAGGTTGAAAGCGCCCTTTCCAGCCAGGGCAAAAAATCGGTTGCCAATTGCGCTTCAATGCGCAATGCCCAGTCATCCGCATGGGCAAAGTCCCGACATTTTACGGCATCTTTTTCGGTCATGACGAGTGGCCGTGGCAAGTGCGCAATATCCTCCCGGCGGAAAACGTGATGGTCCGGAAAAAATCGGGCATCTACCTCAGCCCCCAGTGCCTGCAGAGTATCGACAAAGCGTTGCGGACGGGCAATACCGGTCACCGCAGTCCAGTGTTGGCCAGCCAGGCTCTCCAGACTGCGGGTGCGTTGAGGATCGGCCAACGCCTGCAAGTCCCGGGGCCGCACCTGAAATTGAAAATGCGGCGGTGATTCGCCCGGCGCCAGACTGGCCGCAGCCGCTGCATCCAGCAACAAGGCATCGGCCTCCGCGAGGGCGGCAGGAGATTCGCGCAACGGACCCGCCGGCAGGCAGTGGCCGTTTCCCAGGGGTTGAGCTCCGGACATGACCAGCAAACGCAAGGTCGGGCGCAGAGCAAGGTGCTGGAAACCATCATCCAGCAAGGCCAGATCAAAGCCCTCTGCGGCAGCTGCCGCAATGGCTTGGTGACGATCAGGACAGATGAATACGGCCTGATCTGCTTGCGTCTGGAACTGCGCCAGTAATAGCGGCTCATCTCCAGCCTGCTGCGCTGAGTCGCCCGCCTGCACCCGATAGGGCCAATGGGGGGGCTGCGCCCCATAGCCGCGACTGATGATGGCCACCCGCCAGCCCGCTGTATTCAACAGGCTGGCCAGCGCAGCGACCAGCGGGGTCTTACCACTACCGCCGACACTGAGATTACCGACCACAATACTCGGGATAACTGCAGGTCGCCCGCGAACATGCCGCCGCCGCCAGGCCGCTACGCTTCCAGTCAGAGCACCCAGGGGGCGTAAACTCGTGGCGAGCCAGCCGCCCTCCTGCCATTGCGCTTCGAGGGTCTGGCGCAGGCTCACCAGTCAAAAACCCGCTGCAAAAACTCGGGAAGACGCTCCCCGGCCAAACGCCTTTCCTGCCAGAAAACTCGCCGAGTCGCATCGCCGCGCTGCCGCGCTGTCATCACGTCGGCGGACAGCGCCTGCCAATGCGGCAACACTTGTGCCGGTTGATCCAGAACTTCCACTGCACCGGCGTCCAGATGGCTGGCGGCATTCACGATCACACCCGGATGCACACTCACCGGGCGTGAACCAGCATAAACCTGCCATTGCAAGGATGCGGATGCGGCCTGCAGATGGACGGCCTGAGCAGCTGCCGCCAGGGCGGGATACCAGCGTTCTTCATCGACGGCCAGCAGCGAACCTGCGGGCAGGGGTTGGCGCTGCCAACGCGATAGCAACGGCAGGTCTTGGGGTATTTCCTGCCCACCCAAAAACAAAATACCCTGGCGCGACAGGGGCGATGCCGACCAGGCTTGTCGCCAGGCCTGCCATTGCGTGCCGCTCAAGCCCTGGACCCACCAAAGTAATCCTGCTTCGGTACCACTGACCATGCTGCGAAAATTGGGATCCACCTGGGCGATGGTAAACAAGGTGGCAAAATCCACCGGCTCCTGCAGCAGCGGTGCGGCGATCTTACCCTGCCATAATTCCGCCTGTGCCGAATCGCGGGGATACACGGCCTCAAGTAGGGTTGGCCGGGAGCTTCCCGGATCGGCAGCCATCAGAATGCTGGGGATTTTCCGGTCTGCCAGTGCTGCTGACAAAACCTTACGCGGCACACGACCCAATGCCAGATATCGCAGGGGACTGAGTTTATCGAGGGTACGCTCCACCGCCTGGGGATGATCACAGGGACCAAAGCCATAACCCAGACGCTCGATGCCTTCGGTATGTTGTTGCAGCAACTGTGAATATTCCTGCTCGAAGGTCATAACCATGCGCAAATCACGACGCTTTTCGGCAATGGCCCTGGCCAGTTCCACACCCAGCCGCTGCTCGTCGGCCGTACTGAAACTCTGCATCCAGAGAATCGGTCCCCGGTCACCCGGAGCCTTGATCCATCCCCAGCGGGCGTTGGCCTGTCCCTGACGGCCTGCGCGTGCATCCTGCCAACTGGCCCAGCGTCCGCGCCACCATTGATTTTCGTAATAGCTCATAGAGGACTACTCATACTGGCGACCCACCAACTTGTCCGCCTTTTTGCGTAAATCTATCATGGTCCTTTCCAGTTGCTGCTGCAGTGTGGCCTGCATGACGGAGTCTGCATCCCGGGGAATCTGCAGGGCTTCCCCCCAGGTCAGCACTATGCGCGAACCTGGATAGGGCAACAAAAAACCATCCCAGCTTGAAAAGCGTTTGGCCCGCCGGGCCGAATAGCTCACCGGAATAATCGGCAGGCCGGAAATGCGAGCGAGATCAATCACCCCTTTTTGCAGAACCTCCCGGGGACCTCGGGGTCCATCCGGAGTAATGGCCAGGGTGCGCCCGCTCAGGGCCATCTTGAGCATCCCCCTGCCTCCCTTCACCGCACCACGCCGCGATGAGCCGCGCACGGCGGAATAGCCCCAGTAGGCGAGGGTCATGGCAATGAGTTCTCCATCCCGATGCTCACTGATGAGCACATGAATATCACGACCACCGACACGCCGATAGGCTTCGGTGATCATGACTCCGCGTCCATGCCAGAATGCGAGAATAAAGGGCTGTCCCGCTGCAATTTGTTGCCGAACCGGGGCGTCGCCCACATCTTCCCAGCGCAGGGTCAGCGCTATTCCCTTGATCAAGAAAGCCGCCAGACGGGCCGCCAGACGCAGGGAACGGCCTTCGAGTCGCACCGCTCAGCGATTACTCAAGGTGGCGAAACTGATCCGGGTCAGTCCAGCCTCCTGGGCGGCATCCAGCACATCAATCACATATTGCTGGGTAGTATTTTTGTCGGCACGCAACACGATCACCCGTTGCGGATCCTTGGCTGCCAGGGCTTTCAGGCGTCCCAGCAGAGCGGCCATGGGCACATGGACCTTATCCATCTGCACCTCTCCGCTGGCACTCAGATCAATGGTGATAGGGGTCTTGGGCAGGCCCGCAGCAGCCTGCTGGGCCTTGGGTAACTGCATGGAGAGATGGGATTGATGCTCAAAACTACTGGTCACCATAAAGAACAGGAGCAGCACCAGCACAATATCCACCATGGACACGACATTGATATCCGGCTCTTCGCTGACACGCGGACGCAGATTCATCTTCCCGATCCTCCGGAAAGCGTATTCACCACTTTCAGGGCTTCCTTTTCGATGGCCAGCACCAGACCATCCACCTGCCCCTTGAAATAACGATAAAACATCAGGCTGGGTATGGCGACAATCAGACCACTGGCGGTGGTAATCAGGGCTTCGGCAATACCACTGGCCAGCGCCTTAGGATCACCGGCCCCCACCATGCCGATGGCCGCAAAGGCGTGCATGATCCCGAATACCGTTCCCAGCAATCCCAGCAGAGGCGAGACTCCGACAATACTGCCGAGGAAGTTCAGAAAACGATCCAGATGCGCCACCTCATGACGGCCACTTTCTTCCACGGATTCCTTGATGACATCCCGGGGCTGACCGGCCTGCTGCAAGGCCACCAGCATCAGTCGCGCCAGGGGGGTATCATTTTCGTAAAGCAGCTTGACCGCCTGCTGGACTTTTCCGGCCTCGACCAGATCAGTGACCCGGGGAGCCAGATCCCGGGGCGCAATACGGGCCTTGCGCAGCACCCAGAAACGGTTGCCAATAATCGCCAGAGCGATGACGGCCAGGAGAATCAGAAGGGGGAGGACAAAACCACCCAGTTTAAATAACTGCAGCAACTCCTGCACATCGCCTCCAGCTTTCTATAAAATTGGACGAAGCAGGAATATAGCACAAGAGCCGAAAAACGGCAGCGCGATAAAATGAATCAAAAGGTTCCATCCCGAGCCTGCCAGTAGGCTGGCGGTGAAACAGCTGCAGAGCGAAAATGTCCGTTTTGCCATACCCAGACTCCAGCGGGATTCTTCCCTGCGTAATGAATGACCGCGTGGGGCATGCGGCTGGCCAGCAATTTCCGCTCTTCCTCAGCCAGGCTGTCAGGGGCCAATATCAGCTGTACCCGCTGCAAGGTGCTCGACAGGGTGCTGGCCAGCCGCTGTAGAGTATTGACATCTATATCGCCGAGAATCAATAAATCCGGCCCCTTCCCCCACAATAGTATGCAGGGCTGGACGGTCTTGCCGAGATCCACAAAAACGCTGCCAGCCGGTGCATTGCCGGCCCCACTGCGACAGACGCCCAGAGGGTCGGGACTTTGCGGATAATGACGGGCACCCACCGGTCCCCACTGCTGCCCTGCCGCCGGGATGGGTAAAGGCGTGGAAGTATCCGTTCGCACCCAGTCCGAAACTTTGTCGAGTCCCTTCTTCTGCAGCACGGCAGCCAGGGCCTGACCCGCTTCACGACGGACTCCGGCTTTCCAGAGGTTGGCCGTCCAGATTCCGCTGTGCTGCTTTTTTTGCCAGAAGAGGACCATACCGGACTGCGCCGATAAATCGTGCAGCTCAAAATCCGAGCCCCCCGCCGCCGGCACCAACAAAGGCAGCAGTCCGAGAAAGGCCAGGGATCGACCCGGCCAACCTGACGGCAGGAAGAAAATGCTCAGGCCAAGGGCGGCGGCCAGTACCGCCCAGATCCGCTCCGTACCTGTATATAGCTGCGCATAAGGGATCTCCAGCAAGACTTTGAGAAGCGCGGTAATCCCGTCCATTTGTAAGGCAACCACGCGAAACAGCAGGCGACTGAGCAACTCCAGATCGAGCAGGGCAAGCAGGGTACCCAGCAAGGCCAAAGGTACCGCCAGCATTTCCACCAGGGGGATGACCAGGATATTCGCGAGGGGGGAAACCAGGGAGATTTGCCCGAACAAAGCCGCGAGAAGCGGCAGGAGCGCAATAAATACCGCCCACTGACTCCGCAGCAAGGTCCGCCAACCGCCCGCGCCGTAACCGACCGCTATCAATGCCGCCACCGCTCCCAGTGATAGCCAAAACCCGACATCCACCATAGCCCCGGGGTTGAACAGCACAATCAGCAGTCCCGCCAGAGCCAGTCCCTGCCAGGCGCGGTGGGAGCGTCCCAGCAGCCAGGACACTGCGGCGGCAGTAATCATCCAGGCCGCCCGCTCTCCGGGAATCTGCATACCGGCAAAACTGGCGTAAAACCAGGCTGCCGGAATACTGGCCAGCACCCCGGCGGTTTGCGCTGGCCAGCGCATCACCAGCCAGGGCACTCGTCGCCAGAGCCATTGCAGCAACCAGCCGAACAGACCCGCCACGACGGCCACATGGGATCCGGAAATGACCAGTAGATGGGCGGTACCTGTATCCCGATAAACATTCCAGATTTCCGGAGAAAGCTGATTACCCACTCCCACACTGAGGGCCTGGACAAATCCGGCGGATTCCCGGTCCAGGGCCATATTGGTCGCCTGCAAAACCGCCTGCCGGGCCTTCGCAATGTGATCGCCGAGACTCCAGAATGATGGGGCCAGTAAACGTGCGTTTTCAATGCGTGCCACCCCGCCGATGCCTGCCCAGAAACGCTGCCGGGCAAGATCCGTAAAAGGGCTGCCGGGCAAGCTGCTCAATGCTTCACTGCGCAGTTGCAGATACCAGCGTTGCCCGACCACAGGCAGTTCAGGGAGGGATCCATGCACCTGCAAAATGGCCGGACGGGCTCCACCGGGAGCATGCATCAGCCAATGTTCGGGAGCCAACTGAAAGCGGTATTCCCGCCCGCCCAGCTGGGGAATGGAGACTATTCGTCCTTCCACCGTAAAATTCCGGGCTACTGGCCAATGGACGGCCAGACGCAGTTCCGCCTGCCAGATTCCCCAGGAAAAAGCCGCCGTCGTCAGCACCAGGAGCAGAGCTGGTCGCCATTTCCAGACCAGCGGTAAAAACAAGACGGTGAGCGAAAGCGAAATCCACAGGGGCGGTAACTGCCGGAAACAGTGAAACAGCCCCATTCCCAAACCCACCGCCAGGACGACCAGCGGCAGGGAGGGCCAGGATTTGGTTCCAGGCCAGAGCTTGGCTACACTAGGGCGAATATTGTTGTGGAAATATCCCATTGCGCCTACCCGCATTTGTCCGCCTTCCCACCCGCGAGGAAATCCTCAAAAAGCGTCCCCTGGGACGTTTTACCCATTATCTGGCGCGCCCGGTGCTCTGGCATCCGCACCGCCACAGCGTTGCCCGTGCGGCAGCTATCGGCACGTTTATCGGCAGTCTGCCATTTTTTGGGCATTTGCTCACCATCACCTTGCTCTGCCTCTGGCGGAGAGCCTACATTCCCATCGGGTTGATCATGCCCTGGGTGGTCACAAGCCCCCTGACCATCATACCGTTTTTCTTTGCCGCTTATGAATTGGGTTTCTGGCTACTCAGCCAGTTGGGCATCGCGCCTGCAATCACCATTCACTATGCCGATATTCATGAGATATTCCATGGGGATATGGGCATCATGGCGATGGGAGACCGGCTTTGGCATGCCTATCTGGTGACCTGGATAGGTAGCCTGATAATAGGCAGCTCTCTCGCCGTGGTGGTTTACCTGGGTATCATGCAGGGCTGGCGTATCTGGGTCATCTGGCGCCTGCACCGCCGTCGCCTGCGTCAGGCCAGGGCGCACCAGGCCTGAATCAACTCAGCCTTCCAATGGCTGCAACACCCCGTTCTGCAGGCGCAGTACCCGGCCCATGTGGGCTGCCAGCGCCGGTTCGTGGGTCACGATAACCAGTGCCGTGCCCAGTTCCCGGTTCAGACTGAGCATCAAATCGTGGACACTCTCGGCCGAGTCGCTATCCAGGTTTCCCGTGGGTTCATCAGCCAGCAGCAGAGCGGGCCGGGTAACCAGCGCCCGGGCCAGGGCCACGCGCTGCCTTTCTCCACCCGAGAGCATGCCCGGTTTGTGGTGCAGACGTTCGCCCAGCCCGACCCGTGCCAGGATTTCTTCGCCCCAGGCCTGCACAGAGTGACGGGGAACCCGGCGAATCAGCAATGGCAACAGGACATTTTCCAGGGCCGTAAACTCCGGCAACAGACGATGCAACTGATAGACAAAACCCACACTCTGGTTGCGCAGACGACTGCGGGCGGATTCTCTGAGCTTGTAAATTTCCTGGCCGAGAATACGCACCACCCCCCCCGTCGGTTTTTCCAGCCCGCCCATGAGGTGCATCAGGGTACTTTTACCCTGGCCGGAGGCGCCGACAATCGCCAGGCTCTCGCCCCGGTGAATTTGCAGGTTGACGTCACGAATCACATCCAGCTTGTCTCTGCCAATGGCAAAGCTCTGGCGCAAGTGTTCCACAGATAGAATCAGATCATCACTCATAGCGCAAAGCCTCCGCCGGAGCCACCCGGGATGCCCGCCAGGACGGGTACAAGGTCGCGACCCAGCTCATGATCAGAGCCGCCACCGCCACATGCACCACGTCCCATGGTTCCAGTTTGGAAGGAAGCTGGCTGATGGAATATACCTGCGGAGAAATGAACTGGGTATGCAGCAGTTGTTCGAGCGCGGGTACCAGCGTCGGGATATTCAGCGCCAGCAGAACGCCGAAAAGTACCCCTAGCAAGGTGCCAAACAGCCCGATCACCGCACCCTGCACCATGAAAATCAGCATGATACTGCGTGGGGTCACCCCCAGAGTGCGTAAAATCGCAATATCGGTTTCCTTGTCAGTCACCACCATGACCAGGGTCGCCACAATATTGAAGGCTGCCACAGCAATGATCAGGGAAAGAATCACAAACATGACCAGTTTTTCCATGCTCAGGGCCTTGAAAAAGTTTTCATGGGTTTGCGTCCAGTCCTGAATATAAAAGGCCGGTCCGAGCTGCTTCTGAAGATGGGCCGCAAAAGCCGGGGCATCAAAAGGATTTTTGATCTGCATGCGCAAACCCGTCACCCCTTGGTCCAGGCCATAGAGGCGCTGGGCGTCCCCCAGATTGATGTACGCCATGCCACTGTCATAGGCGTAAATACCGACGGAGAACAGTCCCACCACCGTAAACTGTCGCAAGGACGGACTCACGCCCAACGGTGTTACGCCCCCCTGGGGTGAAATCAGGGTGACCTTGTCGCCCACCGTCACCCCCAGCTGCCGGGCCAGGGCCGTGCCGAGGACAATACTCCAGGGCTGACTTTGTAGACTTTGCAACTTGCCGACTTTCATATCCTTGGCCAGCTTGTCCACTTTGCCTTCCAGAGCGGGATCAATACCCTGAATCATGGCGCCACTCACCAGACCATCGTGGGAAACCAGCGCCTGGGCCTGCACATAGGGGGCCACGCCAGTGACATCGGGTACCCGCGACAGGCGCCGGGTGGCGGTCTGCCAGTTGAGTACCGGCACTCCGTTACCCTGGACGATGACATCCGAAGTCACCGCCAGAATCCGTGCGCGCAGGGTGTGGTCAAAACCATTCATGACCGCCATGACGGCTATCAGCGCCGCCACCCCGATCACCATGCCGAGAATGGCCGTTCCGGTAATGAAGGAAATAAAATGATTATTGCGTTTTGCCCGGGTATAACGCAGCCCGATCCATAGTTCATAAGGGCGCATGTTTATTCCGGTCGCAGATGGGGAAAAAGAATGACTTCGCGAATACTGGCCTGATCCGCCAGCAACATCACCAGACGATCGATGCCGAGTCCCACCCCCGCTGTGGGGGGCATGCCATATTCCAGGGCGCGGATATAATCGGCATCATAAAACATGGCTTCTTCGTCACCGGCATCCTTGGCCTCGACCTGGGCGCGGAAGCGGGCTGCCTGATCTTCGGGATCATTGAGCTCCGAGAAGCCATTGGCCAGCTCCCGTCCGGCAATCATCAACTCGAAGCGATCCGTCACTTCTCCATCCAGGTCATTGCGGCGCGCCAGGGGACTGACCTCCAGAGGATACTCCGTGATGAAGGTCGGCTGCTGAAGATGGCCTTCCACGGTTTTTTCAAAAATCTCGATCAGCCGCTTGCCCCAACCCCAGGAAGCCTCGCAGGGCACCCGCAACTGCGCCAGCTTGTCTGCCAGCACTTGCGGGTCGCGCAAATCGGCATCCGCCAGATCTGGATTGTAGGCGCGCACTGACTCTGCTACGCTCATGCGCAGAAACGCCTTGCCCAAATCAATGGCCTGCCCTTGGTACTGAATCAGGGTCGTGCCCAGGGCTGCCTCGGCGGCAGCGCGAATCAGCGCCTCGGTCAAATCCATGGCGTCCCGATAATCGGCATAGGCCTGATACCATTCGAGCATGGTAAATTCGGGATTATGCCGGGTCGAAACGCCCTCGTTGCGGAAATTGCGGTTGATTTCGAAAACCTGTTCGATCCCGCCCACCACCAGCCGCTTCAAATACAGTTCCGGGGCAATACGCAAATACAGGGTCATATCCAGGGCATGATGATGGGTCATGAAGGGACGCGCCGTGGCACCACCGGGAATGACATGCATCATCGGCGTTTCGGCTTCAAAAAATCCGCGCTGGCGCAAGCCTTCGCGCAGGGCCGTCACGGTTTCCGCGCGGATCTGAAAAGTACGGCGGGCCGACTCGGTGACGATGAGATCCACGTAACGCTGACGAAAACGGGTTTCCGCGTCACTCAGTCCATGCCATTTTTCCGGCAGGGGACGCAGGGCCTTGCTCAATAATTGCAGGGTATGCACCTTCAGGGACAATTCACCGGTTTTGGTGCGAAAGAGGCTGCCTTCCACGCCGATGATGTCCCCGAAATCCAGAGCCTTGAAACGGGCATAGGCTTCTTCGCCGAGATTATCGCGGCTGACAAAAAGCTGAATGCGCCCGGACTGGTCCTGAATATCGGCAAAACTGGCCTTGCCCATGACCCGCCGGGTCATCAGACGCCCACCCAGACGCGCCAGAATGGGCTCCTGCTCCAGGGCCGGAGCATCCATATCGCCGTAGCGACTCTGTAGATCACCGGCCAGGGCATCGCGGCGAAAGTGGTTGGGGTAGGCCTGCCCCTCGTGCCGCCACTGGGTCAGCTTATCCTGGCGTACCTGCATCTGGTCATTCAGTTCCTGATCCACTTTCCTCTCCTCGTGCAGAATATGCGTGACTGCATCTTACAAGCCGGCTTTCAGTGCCGCTTCAATAAATCCATCCAGAGCGCCATCCAGCACCTTCTGGGTGTCCCCCACTTCGACCCCAGTACGCAGATCTTTGATCCGTGACTGATCGAGGACGTAAGAGCGAATCTGGTGTCCCCAACCAATATCACTTTTGCTGTCTTCCAGCGCCTGTTTTTCGGCATCGCGTTTTTGCATTTCCATCTCGAAGAGCTTGGAACGCAGCATGCGCATGGCTTCGGCGCGATTTTTATGCTGCGAACGGTCGGTCTGACAGGCGACAATGATGCCCGATGGCACATGGGTAATCCGAATGGCCGAGTCCGTCTTGTTGACGTGCTGCCCTCCGGCACCGCTGGCCCGATAGGTATCCACCTTGAGATCGGCCGGATTGATCTCGATTTCAAAACTGTCGTCAATTTCCGGGTAGATGAACACGCTGGCGAAACTGGTATGCCGCCGGTTACCGGAATCGAAGGGCGACTTGCGGACCAAACGATGTACCCCGGTTTCCGTACGCAGCCAGCCAAAGGCATGATCGCCCTTGACATGGATGCTGGCAGACTTGATACCCGCTACTTCCCCTTCCGAGACTTCCACCAGCTCGGCGGCAAAACCGTGCTGCTCGGCCCAGCGCAGGTACATGCGCAAGATCATTTCCGCCCAGTCCTGGGCTTCGGTACCCCCCGCCCCCGCCTGAATATCCACAAAGCAATCGGAAGCATCATGATCGCCGGAGAACATGCGCTGAAATTCGAGTTTTGCGACCATGGTCAGCGCCGTATCCAGATCCGCATCGACGGCGGCCAGCAGATCCTGGTCCTGCTCACTCAGGGCGAGTTCGAGCATTTCCTCCCCCTCTGCCAGACTGGCACTGAGCTTGTCCATGGGGATGATGATGGCTTCCAGGGCAGCGCGCTCGCGGCCCAATTCCTGGGCTTTTTCGGCATTGTTCCAGATGGCCGGGTCTTCCAGCTCGCGCTGGACTTCTTCTAGTCGGCCGCGTTTTTCTTCGAGGTCAAAGATACCCCCTCAGGCCGCTCACCCGGGCCTGGAGATCTTCGTGCAAGGCACGCATCTCATTCACTTCTCTCATGATTTATCCTTTTCCAGTGACCGTAGCCGGACCCGGTCCGTGTCGGCACGTTTATCCCGCACATAAAGCATGCAATTATGCGCAGTTTCGGCGTTGATCTCCAGTGTGGTTTTTCTTGACGCGAAAATCTCAGGCTTTTGCCCAGTTTTCCACCTGCAGGCCATCTACTCTCTGGAACTCTTGCTCATTATTGGTCACTACAACCCAGCCTTCAGTAAGCGCATGGGCGGCAATCCACAAATCGTTGTTGCCTAGCGAAGACCAGTTTCAGTTTATTTCGTATCACCCTGAAAGGCTGATCTTCTTTTCTTTACAAAACTGCTCGAACTGTCGCTGTGCCAGCGTCGTAGGTCAGTCCGTTGGCCACGAAACCGGCCTGGTCAAGCCCGTCAGTTTAGACGAGCACCTTTCCGGTGAAGTCGATCATGTCGTCGAGATAGAAGCGCCATTCGCGCTGGCTGGCATCAGACATTGACCCGCTCATGTTCGATATAGGGGCCCAGCTCCGGCCGGAGGGCCTTTTCGGTGACCAGATCGGCCGGACAGCCGAGCAGATCTTCCAAGTAGAACTGCACGTTGAAATAGCGCTTGGAGGTGGCGGGACCGTCGAAGGCCACCAGCACATCGACATCGCTGTCGCTACTCGCCGTATCACGGGCGGTAGAGCCGAACAGGGCCAGCCGGATCACGCCGAAACGGGCTTGCAGCTCCGGCTTGCTGCGGCTCAGAAGATCAAGGGCACTTTGTCTGTTCATCGCTCGGCCTCCCAAGGCGGATTCATCCTCCGGGCTTTCGTGTACTCGAAACCACCGGGCGCACAGCTAGCCATTCAAAACCACCCGACAATATAACATCTGCTATGCAGCGTACAACTCAAAATTCGAGAGAATTCAGACAGATTTGAAACCACTCCGGTATCTAATGCCCATGGGAGTAGACACGAAAAAATCCACCCGTAGTGAACAAAATACCGTCCAGAGCCTACAGCCATATATATAATATGTGCCAGAAAATTTTAAGTAACCACCGCATACTTTATTCTCAGTTGCAAGCTGGTCTTGTCCCGAAAGGTGTTGATTTCCAGTCCATAGACGAAAGTGACGTCATTGCCGACAGCCACCGGACTGAGGCCATTTTCTGCAGCACCGAACCAGATGGCATCGTAGTCCGCTCCAGCCATGCGCAATACCAGCTTCAGATGGGTGCCGTCACCCACCGGGCGAAGTTGGGCAATACGCCCCGCGCCTCGAAAAACAGGTGGATCCCACTGCCGACCATAGGGCTCCAGAGCACTCAGTTCCTCAACCACACCCTTGCTGGGACTATCCTCCAGCACGCCATCGGTCAGTATCTCCGGGCCAAGCTCCTGGCCGGACAGGGCTTCTGCGGCTATGGCTGCCCAGGCTTCGGCAAAGCGCGACAGCGCCTCATGCTTGAGGGTCACGCCACCCGCCCCGGCGTGCCCGCCCCAGCTCAGAAAATCATCGGGATAGCGTTCGACTATTTTTGCCAAGGCATTGCGGACGTGGAAACCCTGGACTGTACGCAAAGAGGCCGTAATGTAGTCCCCTTCGGCTTTGGGTGAAAAATAGGCGACCGGTCGTCCGCAAGACTCCACCAGACGGGCTGCGCAAATGCCGTGTACACCCGGATGACCTTGGGGATCAAATATGGTGATGGCGGAGGCACCATCCCGGACTTGCAGCAAGGCCTGACGGGTGCTGCGCTGCAGCATCTGCGCCTGGACGATTTTGCGTTCGTTGTTGTGCTCGACAAAATGCTGTGCCATTTCTTCGGCTTCTGGAAGATGCGCACTCATCAGCAAATCCACACTGCCCAGGGCGGAATCCAGGCGCCCCCGGGCATTGATCAGCGGCGCAAAGCTGAAGGCCAGGGTGGCCGCAGTAATGGGACCATGACTGCGGGTGGCCAGTTGCAGGGCCTGCCAGACCGGACGCCGCCCCGGGGCGTTCATAAGCGCCAGCCCCCGGGCAATAATCGCCTTGTTATTATTGGAACGCGCCAGATCCACACAATCAGCCATGGTACCCAGTGCCACAAAATCCAGCAATCCGCCGAGCTTTGGCGCTGAGGCAGGCAGGCAACCTGCCGCAATCAGCTCCTGGCGCACGGCACAGCAAAGCAACCAGGCCACCTGCACCCCTGCAATGTAGGGTCGGGAAAAGCGGAATCGGCACGCACCGGATTCACACAGGCCACCGCAGCCGGGGGTGGCCCGGAAGCGGGAACGCCGTGATGGTCAGTGACGATGACCGTAAACCCCCGGTCACGCAGGCGGGCGATCCGCTCATGATCGGTACTGCCCTGGTCTGCCGTAATGATCAGGGCAGGGCTCGGTGCTTCGGCAATAATCCGGTCGGTCAGGGTTTCGGTAACCCCATAGCCGTCGCGCAAACGATGACCGATATAACTGTGTATCTGCTGTTCGGGGATGCCGAAATAATCCCGGAAAGCGGTCTTCAGTAGCGCATGGGCTGATGCACCGTCGGCATCAAAATCAGAAATCAAAATAATCGGCCATTGTTGCTGGATGGCCGAAATCACTGTTGCAGCAGCAATGGCCAGATCAGGAAGCCGGTCGGGCGGGGTAAGGCCGCTCATTTGCAGATTCAGCAAGGCCGGCAATTTGCCGACATCGGCATCACTCAGTCGACCGGCGATGATGCGCGCCTGCAGGGGGGTATAACCGAGCGCCATAGCGGCTTCCTGGATTTTGATGGACAGCGGACGGTCAACGATGCGTATCTTTTCCACCGACATCTAGGCGCCTTTAGACTGTGCTTGGCCGGGCCGCAGCGCCCTGCGCCAGAAGCGCCAGCGATCACCCCGGCGCATGACCAGTCGCTCCACACCGCCGTTTGCCAGGATGCCGGTCCAGCATTGCAGCTGCCCACCGCTGCGCCATAGCGTCTGCAAGGCAGGCTCCAGTGCTGCAAAAGATTTGGCTGCATCGGGATAAAGCCAGGTTCCGGACCAGACCCAGAGCAGATTATCCGGAAGTTTTGCAGCCGCCTGCAAAGCTTTGGAATAAGATAATGGTAGTTGGAGCCAGGCGGCGGCGGCCTGCAGATAATCCACTTCTGCGGCCACCGTCTGCCATTTGCTTACGGGGCGCTGCTCCGGCAAACGCCCTTCACCCCAAGCCCAGAACAGGCACCAGGGCTCACTACCATCATGATCCTGATTGACCGGATGCGCTGCCAAGAACATCTGTAATTCATTGAGGAAGGCATTCCAGCGCCGGGCGTCGCTGCCGGTATTTTGCTGCGCCAAAGGTTCACGCCCCCAGACCTGATCGGGATCAGGACAGTGCAGGTCCGGCGTTGTCTGACTCAGCACATACCAGCGCCGGGCACCGCGCTGCAAAGTCCAGGGAGAATCGGCCAGAAACTCTACTGCAGCACTGAATAATGCGGCTGCTGCAGATTCTTCCAGGCCCGCCAGGGGTTGCACAACAGCCCGCCCCGCCTGCCCCAGAAAGGTAACCGGCTCCAGTGCAATCACCCAGTACCCGGTGGTCGCGATACCTTCTGACTCTGCCAACAAGGCCGCCGCTGGCAGCACACCTGGAAAGCCCAGCAAATGGCCCGCCACTGCCAGGGAAGACTGTGCCGCCAGATGTTCTCTTTGTCCCCGTCCCCAGTAGCGCGGCAATACCGTGCCCAGGTCCTCCTCCGGCAGGCCGTGCAAGCCCGACAGCCAGAGGCCTACATCCGCCATCAGCGCTCCAGAATAGCGCGTTGCACTGCATCCAGGGTGGCATTGACGGTCACCACCTCGCCGCCCTGGGAAATGGCCGTATCAGGATCCTTGAGACCGTGTCCGGTCAGGGTGCAGACCACTGTGGCTCCGGCCTCTATTTTGCCGGCACGGGCCGCCGCCACCACTCCCGCCACCGAGGTTGCCGAAGCCGGCTCGCAAAACACTCCCTCAAATTTGGCCAGCCAGCGCTGGGCTTCGAGAATGTCTGCATCACTATGGCTGCCGAACCAGCCACCACTTTCCTCCTGCACCCGATGGGCCTGATCCCAGGACATGGGGTGACCAATGCGGATAGCCGTGGCGATGGTTTCCGGATTTTTCACAAAATCACCCGCCATGAACGGGGCGCTGCCCGCCGCCTGAAAGCCCAGCATTTTCGGACGCTTACCAGCTTTTCCATGGCCATAAGTACAGACGCCATTACAGAATTTGCAGGCATTGGTCAGCACCTGAGAGGCTTCTTTCCGGCCATCGGTGGCTTCGCAGTAGCCCATCCAGTGGGCGGTGATATTGCCGGCATTTCCTACCGGCAGGGCATGATAATCCGGCGCCTCGCCCAAGGCCTCGATAATTTCAAAGGCCGCCGTTTTCTGACCCTGGAGACGATAGGGATTCACTGAATTGACCAGGGTAATCGGCGCGTTGGCAGCCACCTCCTGGACAATTTGCATGCCTTCATCAAAATTACCGCGAATCTGCAAGACCAGCGCCCCGTGCATCATCGCCTGGGAGAGTTTCCCCAGGGCAATTTTCCCTTCGGGAATCACCACAAAAGCCTGCATCCCGGCCCGCGCTGCATAGGCCGCCGCTGCCGCAGAAGTATTGCCGGTAGAAGCGCAGATAACCATCTCGCTGCCCTCTTCCTTGGCTTTGGTCACCGCCATGGTCATGCCCCGATCCTTGAACGATCCGGTAGGGTTCAAACCTTCGAATTTCAGGAACAGGCGCATATCCACCCCGAGCTGGCGGGGCAGGTTGACACATTCGATGAGGGGGGTATTCCCCTCACCCAGGCTGACCGCCTGGGTATCCGGGGCCAAAGGCAGAAAAGCACGGTAACGATCAATAATACCGGTATAACGAGTCATGGAAGGTTCCTGCAACAAAAGGGATTCGGAAAATAGTTTACTGTTCGGCCAGACTTTCAACGCGCAGCCGCAATACCGGCCGGGCTACCACCGGCAGGGCCTCGATGCGGCGGATGGCCTGCTCCAGGTCACCCTCGCGGCAGCGGTGCAGCAACAACACAATGGGCACCGTATCGGCTTCCGGGGTTTCCTTTTGCACCAGGGCCTCAATGGAAATTTCATGCTCGGCCAGCATGGTTGCCACTTGGGCCAGCACGCCGGCGCGATTATGGGCATGAATGCGCAGATAGTAGGCACTTTCCACCTCGGCCATGGGCAACAAGGGCAAAGCACTCAGGGCATCGGCCTGAAAAGCCAGATGGGGAACGCGATTACTGGGATCCGCCGTCATGGTCCGGGCCACATCCACCAGATCGGCGACCACGGCACTGGCGGTCGGATCACCGCCAGCACCCCGACCGTAATAGAGGCTCTGTCCGGCAGCATCGCTCTCCACCAGAATGGCATTAAAGGGCCCCTCGACATTGGCGAGCAGGTGACTCTCCGGAATCAGCGTGGGATGCACTCGCAACTCGACGCCATCCGCGCGGCGCCGCGCAATACCCAGCAACTTGATACGATAACCGAGCTCCGCTGCATAGACCACATCATCCCGCTCCAGAGCGCGAATACCCTCCACATGACAATGGGCGAAATCCACTGGAATACCGAAAGCAATGGAAGCCATCAGGGTGATTTTGTGTGCGGCATCGCCGCCATCCACATCCAGTCCCGGATCGGCTTCGGCATAACCGAGGCGCTGAGCTTCACCCAAAGCCTGCTGAAAATCCCAGCCCTCACGAAACATCTGGGTCAGAATGTAGTTACTCGTGCCGTTGATGATGCCCGCCAGCCAGTGAATGCGATTACCCGCCAGGCCCTCGCGAATCGCCTTGATGATGGGAATCGCTCCGGCCACCGCAGCCTCAAAGGCCACCATCACGCCCTGTTGCTGGGCTGCCGCAAATATCTCATTGCCATGCTCTGCCAGCAGGGCCTTGTTGGCCGTCACCACATGCTTGCCTGCCGCAATGGCCGCCAGAATCAGTTCCCGGGGAAGGCCGGTGCCGCCCATGACTTCCACCAGCACATCCACCTCCGGGTCACGCACCACCGCCCAGGGATCAGCACTGATCCGCGCATCCAGATGCAGCCCTTCCAGGCGGGCAGGATTGCGAACCGCAGCATGCACCACCCGCAAATCCCGTCCCACCCGACGGGTAATTTCTTCGGCATTGCGGGCCAGCACCCGCACCGTCCCCTGGCCGACGGTACCCATGCCGAGAATGCCAATGCGTACCGGATCCATACCCTCGCTCATCACAAATCCTCACGGAACATCTGTTTGATGCCACGAATCGCCTGCCGGGTCCGATGCTCATTTTCTACCAGACCGAAGCGGACATACTCATCACCCAGTTCGCCAAAGCCAATGCCCGGGCTTACGGCCACCTTGGCACGGTCCAGCACCAGCTTGGAAAACTCCAGAGATCCCATCTTGCGCAGGTTTTCCGGAATGCGGGCCCAGACAAACATGGTGGCCTTGGGTTTATCCACCGCCCAGCCAGCGGCTTCCAGGCCTTCGCAGAGTACGTCGCGGCGCTGCTCATACATCAGGCGGATGTCTTCCACACAATCCTGCGGCCCTTCGAGGGCGGTGATGGCCGCCACCTGGATAGGGGTAAAGGTGCCGTAATCCAGATAGCTTTTCATGCGTGCCAGCGCGCCCACCAGCTTGGGGTTACCTACCGCAAAACCGACCCGCCAGCCGGGCATGTTGTAGCTTTTGGAAAGGGTGAAAAATTCCACTCCCACATCCTTGGCCCCTGGCACCTGCAGAAAACTGGGCGCCTTGTAACCGTCAAAAACGATGTCGGCATAGGCCAGATCATGGACCACCCAGATGCGGTGCTCCTTGGCAAACTCGACGATTCTTTTGAAAAAATCCAGATCCACCACTGCCGCCGTGGGATTATGGGGAAAATTGATGACGAGCATCTTGGGTTTCGGCCAGGCAGCCTTTACCGCTTTTTCCAGCTCTTCAAAGAAATCCACTCCGGGAAGCATGGGCACATGGCGCACATCAGCTCCCGCAATCACAAAACCATAGGGATGAATGGGATAGGTTGGGCTGGGCACCAGCACCGTATCGCCGGGCCCCATGGTCGCCAGGGCCAGATGGGCGATGCCTTCCTTGGAACCAATGGTGACGATGGCTTCCGATTCAGGATCCAGGGCCACCCCGAAGCGTTGTTCATACCAGGTGGTAATGGCCCGGCGCAGGCGGGGAATACCCCGAGAGACGCTATAGCGATGGGTATCACCACGCTGGGCCGTTTCACAAAGTTTATCGACAATATATTGGGGCGTAGGCTGATCAGGATTTCCCATGCCAAAGTCGATAATATCCTCACCCCGCTTGCGGGCCTGATTTTTCAGGTCGGTCACAATGTTAAACACATAGGGGGGCAAACGGCGGATACGTTCAAAATCACTGTTCATGGGGCACAGGCCTTCAAGGGTTGTCGTGAATACCGAAACCGAAGAACAATAGAGAGGCAACGCGGAGCTGTCAATCCGCATCATGGAGGAACATCATGAAATTACACCGGCAACTGGACGCTCAAGCCAACCTCATCAACGGCTATGGACCGGAGGGAATTGTGGTACGCGGCCAGTATTATACGGAAGGCTTACTGGTGACTGCTGATTGGCTGCAGAGTCCCTGGGGCCCAGAAAGCAGCGCTGCTCTGGGTCTGGAGCACTTTACCGAAGTGCTCCAACGCAAACCGGATGTGCTGCTGCTGGGTACGGGCAAAAAACAGGTTTTTCCCTTGAAGCTGATGGTGGCCTTGCGCGAGGCTGGCGTTCCGGTGGAAGTCATGGACACCAGCGCGGCCTGTCGTACCTACAATATTCTGATGGCAGAAGATCGCGCCGTACTCGCCGCCCTCCTGCACCCCGAACTTTGAGGGAGCTGAAGGATACGGACTTTCAGCCGAACAGGGATTCTGTGGTCAGACCTTCTTCTTCGATGCGCTGCCGCAGAGCCAGCAAAGCCTCTACCTGGATTTGCCGCACGCGCTCCCGGGTTATCCCGAGACGCTGACCCACATCTTCGAGAGTGGCACCATCCGTGCCGTCCAGACCAAAACGCCAGAACAGCACCTGCCGGTGTTTTTCGGACATATTGCCAATCCACTGATGGATCTGCCGGGATAAATCCCGATCCGCGAAGGCGGTTTCGACGCCCGGCATGGCGGCATCGGCAATGACATCGGAAAGAGGACGGTCTGACTCACGGCCGTGGGGAACATCGAGACTGCTGACCCTGCCGTCATTTTCCAGACATCCGCGAATTTCTTCTACCGGTCGATCCAGAGCGGCAGCCACTTCTTCGGGGGTGGGATCACGCTGCAAAGTCTGGCCCAGACAACGCGCGGCGCGCAGGACCGTACTCAGTTCTTTCATCACATGAATGGGCAGGCGGATGGTGCGGGTCTGATTCATCAGGGCGCGCTCGATATTCTGGCGTATCCACCAGGTAGCGTATGTCGAGAAGCGGAAGCCCTTTTCCGGATCAAATTTTTCCACGGCGCGAATCAGGCCCAGGTTCCCTTCTTCGATCAGGTCCAGCAGTGGTAGTCCGCGATGAATGTAGCGCCGCGCCAGCTTGACCACCAGACGCAAATTGCACTCGATCATGGTACTGCGTGCCGCCGGATCACCTGCCTGCACCAGCCGCCCCAGTGAAATTTCCTGTTCAGCCGTCAGCAGCGGATTATGGCCAATTTCTTTGAGATAACAGCGGGTGGCATCCCAGTCAGGTGCCTCGCCATAATCTTCCTCCGGACTTTCCAGGACTTCTTCACTCTCCTCAGACTCCAGGGATACGTCCTCTTCTTCGACTCTGATCGCGTCGTTCATGATTAACACTCTCCAGAGACCAACGAAACGGTGCCCGTCAGCAAGGGCACAAAAAAACAATCGCCCAGTGGGCTAATCCGGGCTTCCTGGCCATCCCAATGACTGACCTGCAAATGCTGCCTACCCTCTTCTTCCACCGGCATCACCAGGCGGCCACCGGGTCGCAGCTGACGATATAAAGGCGCCAGGGCACAGGGAACCGCAGCTGTAATGACAATGGCATCATAGGGAGCCTGCTCCGCCCAGCCGCCGCTGCCGTCACCATGCAATAGATGGACCTGGGTGTATCCCATTCGTGTCAGCAGTTTCTCGGCATGGTGATGTAGTGGACCTATCCGCTCCACACTGAACACTTCCGCGCCCAGTTCGGCTAAAAGCGCCGTCTGGTAAGCCGATCCGGTGCCGATTTCCAGAATCCGCCGGGGAACCGCGTTGTTTTCAAGGATAGCTTCCATCATTCGCGCCACGGTCCAGGGCTGGGAGATGGTCTGGCCATAGCCGATAGGCAGGGAAACCAGTTCGTAAGCCCTGCCCGCCAGAGCCTGGGCAACAAACTGATGGCGCGGCACCTGATTCATCACGTCCAGCACCCGCTCATCGCGAATGCCCGCCGCCCGCAAGCGCAGCACCATTCTCCCCCGGGTGCGAGGGGAAATCATTCCTACTTCAGGGCTCAGGACTGGCAGGTGCGCAGCCACTGACTCAAACCATCAAGAAAATTGTAGCGGGTCATATCCAGATCCAGCGGGGTAATGGAGACATAGCCTCTGCGAACCGCATCAAAATCCGTACCCGGTCCGGCATCGGCTTCCCGACCTGAGGGGCCGATCCAATAGACCGGATCGCCACGTGGATCTGCAGCCGGTATCACCATGTCGCTTTTATGCCGCCGCCCCAGACGGGTGACCTCAAAGCCCCGTAATTGCTCATAGGGCAGATCGGGCACATTCACATTGAGGATGGTATCGGCAGGCAAGGCATGACTGAGCACACCGGTCACCAGACGCGCTGCAACCCGGGCAGCCGTTTCAAAATGGCTGCAATCCCGCCCGGCCAAAGAAACCGCAATGGCAGGCAAGCCCAGAAAACGCCCTTCAGTCGCCGCCGCAACGGTCCCCGAATACAATACATCATCCCCCATGTTGGCACCCCGGTTGATACCGGACACCACCATGTCAGGCGATTCGGCAAAAAGCCCGGTTACTGCCAGATGTACACAATCCGTGGGCGTCCCCCCCACCAGATAGTGGAAACCATTGAGGCCGGTACGCATCCGCAGGGGACGGTCGAGGGTCAGGGAATTACTGGCACCGCTGCGATCCTGCTCGGGAGCCAGGACTTCCACCTCACCCAGAGGAGTGATTGCTTGAGCCAGTGCTGCCAGTCCCGGTGCCAGATATCCGTCATCGTTACTGAGCAAGAAACGTGGCATCTGATCTCCCTGAAGGTCTTTATCCAGTTTGCTATCTTAAGCCACGAAGACGTGGCCGGTCTATCCCGATTTTTTTCCAATGTTACGGAATCGCTCCCGGAACAACCGTATCAGCTGGAATCAGTGCGCCTGATTAGCTGGCGTAGCGCTGGCCGCAGGACTTTCCGATAGCTGCTCCAGTTGATGCTGCAACAATAAAACCCGCAACTGGGCGCTATCCATGACTTGCTTCAAGCCATTCACCCGTTGCAGATAGCGGGCATAATTACGTTCATTGCCCGTGCGGATTGCCTTGCCCTGCTGATAATTATGGGTAGCCTGCAGCAACTGCAAACGGGCTGCAGCCAGTTCGGCTTCCAGCTGTTGATGGGCAGGGTTAGCCCGATTCATGACCGGCTTTGCGGGTGCGGGCTGCACCGGCGCAGTCATGGCTGGCGGACGCTGCGCGGCGGCCGCTGCCGGGGTGCTTACCGACTGCTGGGGAGCGCCGGCAATCTGCTCGACGCCCCGTGCTCCGGCAGGAGGATTTTCTCCATAACTCACCACCCCATTACTGCCCACCCAGCGATAAATGGTTTCTGCCGTTGCCTGCACCGTGAGAATCCCGGTCAGCAACAAACCGAGCATGACGCTGCGGCCTACAAAATTAGGCATTCCACTCCTGATTCCTGCATTTTTCATCCCGCCACCTCTCCACATCATTCAGCCGAACTTATATGGTCGCCCCCCGGGCCCTTGTCAAGGCATCAAGAAAAAAGCCCCGCAAATTGCGAGGCTTTTACTGGTACACAACAGCGGGCAGAATCGCCCGCTTCTGCTCAGAGGCTGTAGTACATCTGGAATTCCACCGGATGGGTGGTGACGCGCAGGGCCTGCACCTCCGCCCATTTCACATCCAGATAACCTTCCAGCCAGCTTTGGGAGAACACATTGCCCTTCATCAGGAACTCGTGGTCCGCTTCCAGAGCCCGCAAGGCTTCTTCCAGAGAAGCAGCGACACCCGGAATGTTGGCCTGTTCTTCGGCGGGCAGATCATAGAGATTCTTGTCCATGGCATCGCCGGGATGAATCTTGTTCTGGATACCGTCGAGTCCGGCCATCATCATGGCCGCAAAAGCCAGATAGGGGTTGGCGGTGGAATCCGGGAAACGGACTTCGATACGCCGGGCTTTGGGACTGTTGACGAAGGGAATGCGGATGGAAGCAGAACGGTTCTTGGCCGAATAGGCCAGCAACACCGGGGCTTCGTAGTGGGGAACCAGACGCTTGTAGCTGTTGGTGCTGGGATTGGTCAGGGCATTGATGGCCTTGGCATGCTTGATGATACCGCCAATGTAGTACAGCGCCAGCTCTGACAGACCGCCGTAGAGGTCGCCTGCAAACAGATTCTTGCCGTCCTTGGCCAGAGACTGGTGGACATGCATACCGCTGCCGTTATCTCCAACAATGGGCTTGGGCATGAAAGTGGCCGTCTGACCATAAGCTGCCGCCACATTGTGGACGACATATTTCAGAATCTGTACTTCATCCGCCTTGCGGGTCAGGGTGCTGAAGCCCACGCCGATTTCGTGCTGACCGGCGGTCGCCACTTCGTGGTGATGCACTTCCACCTTCAAACCCATTTCTTCCAGGGCCAGACACATGGCAGAACGCAGATCCTGAGCAGAGTCCACCGGGGGGACCGGGAAATATCCGCCCTTGACGCCGGGACGGTGCCCCATGTTGCCGGACTCATATTCCTTGCCGGAATTCCAGGCGGCCTCCTCGGCATCCACCTTGTATCCGCAGCCACTCATGTCGATGTTCCAGGTTACGGAATCAAAGACGAAAAATTCGTTTTCCGGACCAAAATAGGCAGTATCGGCAATGCCCGTGCTTTTCAGGTAGGCTTCAGCGCGCTTGGCCACCGAACGGGGATCGCGCTCGTAACCCTGGCCGGTGGCGGGTTCGATCACATCACACCGGATATTCAGAGTCGCTTCATCGGTGAAGGGATCCAGCACCGCTGAATCAGGATCGGGAAGCAGAATCATGTCGGATTCATTGATGCCTTTCCAGCCGGTGATAGAGGAACCATCAAAGGCCTTGCCTTCCACGAAGGTATCTTCTTCCATGGTGTGGGAAGGGACGGACACATGCTGTTCCTTGCCCTTGGTATCGGTAAAGCGGAAATCAATGAACTTGACATCTTTTTCTTTGATCAACTTCAGTACATCTTTCGGGCTATGACCCATCTGCATTTCCTCCAATCAAGAAATATCTACGACCTGAATACCAGTAACTCAGCAAAATCTAGCAAAACTGATACCAACCTCAAAGCCAGCGCTCACCAAATTCCGATGGATTATTGCACCAAACTAGCACCCCATAACAGTGCAATCAAACACCTTGCACCAAATTTGTGCATAGCTCCTCATCACCCTGGCTGAACCGGTGTCTGCCAGGCCACATCCACCCGCTGCAAGCCAGCTATCTTACCCTGCAAGGCGTCCTTAATCTGCTTTTCCTCAGCCTCCAATGTTTGCAGAGTTGCCCCTGCCGGAAAAGGATAGCGCAGGCAAACTACCACGCCTTCTTTCAGATAATGCAGGGTCATCTGTTGTGGATGACGCAAGTTTCGGGCCAACAATCCGGATTCCACCGCTTTTTCAATTTCACTCCGTGGCGGCAATACCGCACCACCCTCTTCATCATTTTCGCTGTCAATATGGATGGTAGCATCCACCAGATCATCCACCGCCCGCAGCAGGGACATCCGCACCCGTTCGGCAATCTGGTGCCCTTCGGAAACGCTGAGCAGCGGATTGGTTACCTGTAGATGCACCTCGACCAGGGCCTGATGTCCTACTTTGCGGGTCTTGAGCAGATGCAGGTCGCGCACCCCTTCGCAACCCATTATGATTTCGCGGATTTGCGTCAGAGTGGCATCGTCCAGACCCCGGTCAGCCAGCTCCTGCAACGCCTCCCAGGCGGTCACAACACCAATACGCAGCACCATCAGCGCAACAATAAGGGCAACCACCGAATCCAGATAAGGAGCGCCGAGGAGACTTCCGCCGATACCAATCAACACGATCACGCTGGAAATCGCGTCGGTACGATGATCCCAGGCATTCGCCCGGAGTGCGGCAGAGCGGGTTTTACGGGCCACCCGAATGGTGATCTGGTACAGGGATTCCTTGGCCACGATGGCAAATGCGGCAATATACAGGGTCCAGACAGCGGGCATGCCATAATGCCCGATAACCAACCGTTGTACCGCCTCATAGCCAATGCCCGCACCATTGACCGCCAACAGCGTGCCCGTACCCAACGCTGCCAGGGTTTCGAAACGCTCGTGCCCGTAAGGATGCTCATGGTCCGGCGGCTGGCTGCTGAAGTGCATGGCCAGAATCAGGCCCAGATCCGAGAGCAGATCCGACAAAGAATGGACCGCATCGGCCACCAAGGCGTCCGAGTGGCCGAAAATTCCGCCCGCCAGCTTGGTGAAAAACAGCACCAGATTGGTGCCCGCCCCCATCAGGGTCACCCGCATGTTCTTTTTTCCGCGATCACTGCGGCTGATGGTTTCTGTCACGCCCTGGCGTCCTCTATGTGTTCTGGAGTGTTGTTGGATTCAGTTGGCCCTTATGATAACGGTAAAATGCTCGGGGATATAAGTGATCATTGCCACCGCCCCCTCTCAGCATGCTCCTATCATTGAAAGATAAGGTGCTCCAAGAATTTCCCGGCAGCATGTCCAACATCATCTTACTTCATTACCGAATTCCCTATATCCTATAGGGACAGAGCATAACTACATGACTTTTCCACCAGAAATAATGACCACTTTTTTTGGGAGAAGTCGATGAAACCCTGGATGATCGTGACGGGTGCTTCCGGCGCCTTGGCTGATGTATTCATACCATTAGCGGCAAAACATGAATGGCAAATATTGGCGGTGAGCCGCAAGGAAGATTTTACCCTGCCAGAAACAGCAGATATCACCCGAATCCAAGCTGATGTTTCAAGCGTGGCCGGGGTGGATATGGTGACGCAGTTTTTCAGGGAGCGTAACGAAACGCCGGAGTATCTTGTGCATCTGGCAGGTTCATTTTTACTTGCAGGCCTCGCCCAGACTTCTGAAACTCAATATCGGCAATGCCTGGCAGCAAATCTGGATTCCGCATTTTTCATGCTCAAGGCTTTTGTGGCTCTCCTGCGTAAAAATCATACTGAAGGTAATGCTGTTTTTGTGTCTTCCGTAGTAGCTGACATCGGCGTCGCTTTTCATGAGGCCGTCGCTGCTGCCAAAGGTGGTCTTGAGTCCCTGGTCATGGCAGCCGCAGCCACCCATGCTCGCGACGGTATCTGCATTAATGCAGTTCGTTCCGGACTGATGGATAGCTCAGCAGCAAGCCATATTTTAAGGAATCCCCAAAGTCGGGAAATGGCGCAACGACAATACCCACTAGGAGCATTAATTGATCCGATGCAACTATCTGAAGCCATTATCTTTTTACTGCGGCAGCGACAAATTACCGGCCAGATACTATCGGTCGATGGTGGGTTCACCGCCATTCGGCCATTGGTGACAAGCTGAGTTATAAACCCGTGGAACGATGGATCAGAGAAAAATACCAGCGATAGGGCAGACACCTCAGCAATTTGAGTTTTCGCGTGAAAGCGCGGGGAAAATGTATTTCAAAATGCTTGCCTTGCATCCCCGCCAAAATTTCTCCGGCCGCCTGCTCGGGGCTGATCAGATTGGGCATGGGAAAATCATTATGGGCCGTTAGCGGAGTGGCAACAAAACCAGGATGAATCACCTGAACCTTAATGCCTTTACCTTCCAGATCGAGGTGAAGCACTTCGGCAAAATGGGTTAATGCGGCCTTGCTTGGTCCGTAGTAAAGAGATTGTGGCAATCCTCGCAGTCCGGCAACACTCGAAGTCAAAACAATCTGCCCCTGTCCTGCTATCAGTAAATCCCCCAGTACAGCATGTACCGCGTCCACGGCCCCCAGGTAATTGGTCGTCACAGCCTGTCGTGCTAACGCCGGCTCCAGATCCCAGCTCCGTGATGCTTGATAGGTCCCAGCCAGAAATAGCAGGAGATCCAGGCCGCCCCATTGCTGTTTAATGACTGTATAGGCTTTTTGTAGCTGCTCTGTTTGGGTCACATCAGCGGGACAGATCAAGGGCTCATTGCCCAGCTGGCTGGCGAGCTGTCCGAGTTTGTCGGGATTACGCGCCGTCAGGGCAATTTTTGCTCCCTGGTCATTTAGAGCCTTGGCACAAGCCGCGCCAATGCCGGTACTGGCACCAACGAGCCAACAACGTTTGCCCTGCCAGTAGCTACTCATACGGGTACCGGATCGCCCAGGCGGGGCAACTGCATCATGATTTCACGATTTTCCGGTGTATCTGCGAGGCGATGAATTTCAATACTGACGTCTCCCACAAAAAAACCCCAGAAGCGCATTTTACTGCGATTAATGACGTGATCTTTATCGATCAGATACATCCAGTCATCTACCCGCAGATTAAAAAATCGCTTACCCACAGGCTGTCGCAGCGTATAACGCCAGCGCATGGCAAATCCCTCGGCTTCGCCCTGGGCAACGCCCACAATATCTCCCGCAGAACCTTGTGCCGTCGCGGCAAAGGTATGCTCTCCAGTGACTTGCAACTGCCACAGGCGTTCTGCATGTGTCGCTTTACCGTCATTATCCAGAAACAGAAATTTTTCACTGAGTGAGCCAACCGATTCGCTCTGCCAAGTGCCCAGCAAATGCATAATAAAGCGATTGACAACCTTACCGGAGCGATCCTGGAATATACCCGTAGCTACAGAAGGCCCATTAAAAAAATGATGAAGCTGAAATAGGGGAAGAGTTGACGCATATTTTTTCATGATGTGCCTGTCTGTCAAATAAGAGTATCCAGGAAATTATAACCGTTATACAGCAAAAAAGAGGGATGCAAAGCATCCCTCAAGGCCACCAGAAACTAAAATGCGAAATTCAAAATCAATAGATCAAGCTGAGACAGCCAAGAGCTGGTATAGATCGGCAACCGCCCGGGCACCGGCCGATTGGCCTTGGGCCATGGAATCATCAATAGTTTCCGGACCAGTTGCTGCGCCACATACGTAGATTCCTCTACGTGTTGTTCCCTGGGTATTGGTGTATTGTTCTGCACGATCAATGAAACCGTGTTTTTCCAGACCGATGCCAAAAACCTTGGAAATTTCCGGGTTGAGTGCATTAGGGTCCATACCTATGGCGTGAACCACCATATCCATGGGGATGACGATGGGTCTTTTGACCAATGTGTCTTCGCCTTTAACCAATAAACGACCATCAGGAGATTTGGTTACTTCAGCAATGCGGGCTTTCACAAATTTTGTCTTGAACTCTTCTTGGCTTTTCCAGTAAAACTTGTCTTCGTACAATCCGAAAGTACGAATATCCATATAATAAATAAATACATCAGTGGTTGGAGATATTTCCTTGATTTCCATGGCAAGATTGGTAGATACAGTGCAACAGATCTTGGAACACCATTCTCTGCCGATTTGCCGGTCACGAGAGCCTACGCAAAGCAAAATAGCCACACGCTCAGGAACCCGCCCATCTGAGGGACAGCGTATCTGCCCCGTTGCTACCATTTGTTCCATCTGGGTAGTGGTCAACACATCTTCGTAAGTGCCAAACCCCCACTCCGGTTTGTTAATGGAATCAAAATGCGTAAATCCTGTAGCGAGAACCACCGCACCTGCTTCAACTTTTTCTCCAGAACTCAAAGTTGCTGTAAATTGACCGGGTTCGCCACTGAAATCAGTCACTTTGGTAGAGGTGTGAATGGAAACATTTTTGTTGCCCGTTACCCTGCTGACCATACGACCAATAGCATCCTTAGCCCATTCGCCGGAAGGCACCAAACGGGCATATCCGGATATGATGGGTGCCCCGCCCAGGACATCTTCTTTTTCGATGATGACCGCTTTTTTGCCCATGGAAGCTATCGTTGCTGCTGCAGAAAGACCCGCCGGACCTGCCCCTACAACTAATACTGAATCGGTATTTGCCATGACACGCTCCTGGAATTCAACTGATGGTTGAAATTTAGAACATGCCCGTTATGCTGTCAAGCTTTTGTACTGGACAAAAGCTAGTCAAAGGAAAATTTCACGACCATTCGCGTATTGCCTTCAACATATCCTGCAGGCGCACAAAACAGGATTCATCCCCTGCCACTCCCAGTTCCAGACAGCCACTCCCACCCAACCACAGGGTAATACCAGGTGGAATACGCTGCTGCAAATCCTGCAAAAGTTCGCGGTTCTGCAGGTTGACAGATGCCGCCGATATGGCCATGTGAATGACCTGAACATGACAGGCTTCTGCTGCCGCCAGGAGATCATCCAGTTCCGGCTCCGGTCCGATAAACAGGACATCCACTCCCTCCCCCATCAGCAAGGCCCGGGTCATCTGCAACTCCAGGGAGCGCCCCTCCCCCGGAAAACTCGCCAACAAAACCCGCAGACGCGCTACACCAACCGGAAGCTGACTGGTAGCCACGTAGAGACATTCTCTCAACAATTCCTGAAGACACGCCTCCCGATAAGGCTGAATTTCTCCCATGAGCCGGGCACGGGCCACGCGCTGCAACAACGGCGCTGCAACCTGCAATATGAAGCGCGGCAGGCCCTCCTGCTGGAGCTGGCGACGCAAATAACTCAACAACCGTTCTGGCCGATCAGAGGCGAGCATTGTTAAGGCTTCTGCCAGAGTTTCAGGATCCTCTCGAGGAACTGTTGACGGCAAGGGAATTTCGGCCACCAAATTCTCGATTTTTTGGGCATCGGCACCGACTACAGCTCCCGGCCGATAGCCTGCTGCCAGCAGTCGATTGATCTGGTGCAAGCGGTCTATCTGGGCACGGCTGTACAAACGGTTACCTGCCAGATCCCGACCGGGCACAGGAAAGGCATAACGCCGCTCCCACATGCGCAATAATTCTTTGGAAATACCGGTTTCCTGCTCAACCACACTGATTGGAAATTGCGGCGCATCCACCTCATCCGTACTGATATCCACCAATGTTCCCTTTTTGTATATGACGTATTATTGACATATGAATCCTGAACAGTAATCTACTCTATCGTCGCCATGGAGGTTCCTGTACAAACTTGTTTACTCCATGGTCACACAAATACTCAGGAATGCCTATGAGTTATGTAAATTCTGGGGGCAATCCGCGAGCAAGGCAAGACAGTGACGCAGGAATCGCTCTTCCTGACAGACTCATTTTGTCCAAGGAACGTGAATGTTAGCCAAAAATTTTGTTGCAGACGATATGCTGAACCATCCTGAACAGATCACCGCGACCATGGCTGATCGACAAGGCTTTGGCATTATTGCCCTGGACAATCATGCTCTAGTGAAAATTTTCAATGCCGCAGAATCACGCCTCAGCGGACTCAGCACCATAGACGTTCTGGGTCGAAACTTTTTTACCGAAGTCGCGCCCTGTACTGCCAGCCGACTGTTTCGGGGCCGATTTCGTCAAGGCCTCAAGGATGGGATCATGGACACCCATTTTTATTATACATTCACCTATCGTATCCGCCCGGTCTCTGCACATGTTCATATGTTTTTCAACGTCCGCAAGAGTCCACTTTTTTTTATTTTCATTGATCGCATTATCCAGCTTTATGAGGATCTTGGCTGATGACGATGCCCGCAGAAACTAAAGTGATTACCCATTTTTTGGCGTATGTCGATGAGCTGTTGCACGCAGTAGCCGATCTTCCGGAAATCCACCAGGAACAAAAACAGCTTTATCATGTTTGCCTGAACAGCCTTTGGCAGATGTTGAACAATGCCTTTCAACAGAATGGACAACAATTTCTCAGCGCCGAACAGGTGCAGCTGCTGCAGATGGTTGATCGCGAAATTCGCCAGAATGAAGAGGACATCTCCGTCGACTTTCGTGATCAGCTCCGGCGCCTGTTGAGAGAGATGCCCGAAGATCTGGTTTCCTGACGGTGACCGATCGCGATGCTTTTTTGCAGCGATTGGCTGCGGGCATGCATCAGGGCTTTGCCCTGGACTGGCACCATAACAGTGCTAGTCACGCCTGGCCCGGACAGGCGCTATGGGCTCGAGCGGCGCGCATCAAAACCCGCTGGCGGCGCAGCAAACTGCTTCCCGGCGCACGAGTTGCCGTCGATATTCCCAACAGTCCGGCCTATGTGGCTTACATGCTGGCTTGTTGGATGGGTGGCTGGACTTTTTGCCCCTTGCCTAAACTCCATCCCCGGGAAACCCGGCGACGTCTGCAAAGGCTTCAACCGGCTTTGTGGATCCATTATTCAGCGCAGCGTCTGCAGGAAATCCCCTGTAACGGCCATACGCAAGAGGATCAGGATGTCGCGCTAATTATGTGGAGCTCGGGCAGCATGGGGGCCGGAAACGCTTACCGTCTGAGTTTTGCCGCCCTGCAATGGCAGATGGACACCCATTTGCCGGCACTGCAGCCAAGTACCGAAAGTCTGTTCTGGAATACCCTGCCCTGGGCGCATGTTTTTGCCGGGGTACTGGAATTACTGACTGCCAGCATGGCGGGCAGCGTCATTCAGTTAGAAACCCAGCGTAGCCGTTCCACGCCTCCAGGCTGCACCCATCTTTGTACCGTTCCGCGCATTGCCCGTTTGCTCGATCAGCAACAGATACAAGCCCTGGAGGGAGGCATCATCGGCGGTGCGCCCATTGGTGACCGACTGGCAGCACAGCTTCAGGGCAGCAAGCTCCGGGTCGGGTATGGACAAAGCGAAGCCGGGCCGGGCATTACCCTGGGACACCCCGGTGAGTTTGCGCCTTTTATCCTGGGATACCCCCTCGTGCAATGCACCATTGCCGGAGAAACTCTGTATTATCAATCTCCGGGACAGGCAGATGCGTATTTGGGCATGACGGGTTGGCTGCCCATGCCCCAGCCCCAAGGCTGGCGAAACAGTGGTGATGAAGTGCGACAGGATCCTGATGGCTGCCTGTACTGGTTAGGACGGGAGGACGGCGGATTCAGCCTTGCTGATGGGAACAGCGTCCGCCCCGAAGTGGAAGAGTCGCGCTTGATGGATCAATATCCCGAAGCAGAAAGCATTGTTCTCGGTGCTCCCGGGGCGCGTCATTTGCGTGCCGTCGTGAAAGTATCAGAAGCGCAAAAAGCCACTTTCATCCGTGCATGGCAAGAGCCATATTTGTTGCATATTCCCGAGCAGACATTCTGGGCACAGGCGCCAGCCCCCCAGGGCAAACCCAGCCGGCGCTGGTTGTATGAAAACTGGCCGGCGTAAACTTCCTTTCGCTTTTGTGGCTGGCTCCCCTATAATTTTTGCTCATTTCCGAATCGTGAGTAATCATCCCCATGCGCTCCCAAGCCGCGTCTGTCAGCCCCGGTGAAATTTGGGGGCATGCCGTTGCCAACATTACCCCGTCAGCCATGCCCGCTGTGACGATTTCGTTGGTGGCCATGCACAGCGGCAATTTTACCTGGCTGGCCTATAGTGTCATCGGCTTATTGATGATGCTGGTGGCTGTGCAAATTGGCATTCTTGCCCGGCATTTCCCTTCTCCCGGCTCCCTGTTTTTTTATCTCGGCAAGGCCTTGCATCCCATCGCTGGCATGGTGGCGGGTTTTGTCATGATTACCGGTTATTTCGGTGCTCTGGCAGCCGCTCCGCTGTTGGGAGGATTGTTCCTGGAGCAGGCGCTGGCATTCTTTTGGCCGGTTCAGGGTATCGGCTGGATTGCGGTGATTGCTCTGCTTTATCTACTCGTTGCCTGGCGGCTCGCACGGCGCGGGATTGAAATTTCCGCCCGTTGGGGGCTGTGGGTCGAGATTTTTTCGATCGCCTGCATTGTCCTCATCGCCGCCTTTACTCTGGGACATTACGGCTGGCGCGATCCCCATCAATGGGATTTTTCGCAACTACAGCAAGGTCCGTTTACCCAGGCGTTGATTTTGTCCCTGTTGGCTTATGGCGGCTTTGAAACGGCGGGCAATCTCGCCGGAGAAACCCGGGCGGCCCGTACCGCCATCCCCAAGGTGATGCTGTTTTCCGTGGGCATGGTGGGGATCTTTTTTGTAGCCATGGCCTATATCGAAATTCTCGCTTTTTCCCATATTCCTTCGGCTATTGGCAACAGCCCGGCACCACTCAACCGCATCGCCGAGGCCATTGGCAAACCCTGGCTGGGCATCTTCTCGGACTTAGCCATGGCTACCGCCGCTTTTTCCGCAACCATTGCCACCCTCAACAGCATTTCCCGGATTTTATTCAGTATGGCCGGGCATCAGGTCATCACCCCTTATCTGCATTTTCGCCACCCGCTGCACCATACGCCGACCCGCGCCCTGGGCTTGTTGGCCCTGCTGGTCATTACCAGTACGATAGTAGTCAGCATTGCCCAGTTTTCGATATTGTCCGTTGTGGGCACGTTTGGCACTTTTACCGGACTGGCTTTTCTGCTGATTTACAGCCTTGCCAACATTGCCACGCCGCTGTTTTTGTTTCGTCAGCAACACTCGTGGCGCTGGTTGAGCCTGATAGTTTCCGGGATTTCCCTGCCGCTCCTGCTGAAAGTTTTGCAAGTAAGTTTATGGCCTTTACCAACCGGGGGAGAAGGTGTTGCCAGCGTGCTTTTTGTGCTGTTGGTGATCATCATATTTATCCGGGGTTTGCTATGGGCACGCTACCAACCCCGGAAACTGCATCAAATCATCGACGTGGTCGATGAATAAACTTATTTCACTTCCGCTACTTTTGCCCGATTTTCAGCGGTATCAGGGAGTTTGTGCATTTCCAGAAAAATATTTCCGGCATGTAGTCCATACCAGGTCACATCGGTATGATCCATGACCGTATTCGGAGTAATCATATACATCCAGTCATTGGCATGGAGGTTATAAAAGGTTTTGCCCACCGGTTGGCGCACATCGTAGGACCAGTGCAGAGCGAAACCAAAGGCATCTCCAGATGCCTTGGCCACATTGCCGGCTGAACCTTCGGCACTACCCACAAAATGATGGTTACTGGTTTCAGTCAGATGCCAAACCCGTTGTTGATAGGTTTTTTTGCCTGCGGCATCAAAATAGGTGAAATTTTCCACCAGAGTACCCTGATTACCTTGCCAGGTGCCCATCATGCGCACCACAAAACGATTGACGACCTTACCAGAACGATTTTCAAATACGCCTTGGGCCATCAGGGGGCCATTAAAAAAGGTCTTCAGATCGAACTTTGGCCGACTTTGCGCATATTCCTGGGGCTGCGTCGCGCAACCGGCCAAGGCCATGACCAATGATAAACCGACTATTTGCTGTATTTTATTCATGATAACCTCCCAATAATGGAACCAAAGAATTCCGACCCTCTACGGACCAGACACCCATGAGAATAATGGCCAATATTTTGATCAGTGCTGGCACCAGCGCATAACAAAAAGATAAAGCCCAAAGATCTTGTCCTGCCGAATAGCCTAAGCCTTGCAATAATGGCAATATCAAACCGGCCCCTAAAGCGGTGGCTGCTTTACCTACCCAATTGAACAAACCGAAATAACTTCCCGGACGACTGCGCTTATCATGGTCGCTGTGGTCGGCCAGAAGACTCGGTGGCAGAGCCTGATCAGCTCCCAGAGTCAGCCCCGTCAGCACGCAAATCAGGGCATAGGGCCAAACATCACCCGAGCGAAGAAAAAAAGCACCTAAAAATGCCAGGATGGCGACGAACATCGACAGGCGCCAGGCCAGACTTTTACTGAAACGTCCCGATAGCCATAACCATAAAGGCATGCCCAGGGCACCTGACAGGAAATAAGCCAGCAGGAACAGGGGGGCCAGAGAATGTGCGCCGAGTATTTCATCCACAAAAAAGAAAAACAGCGTTCCGGCTACGGTATTGGCGGATTGTGAAAGCAAATAAATTATCAGCAGGTGCCGTAATGGCTTATGCTTCAGCGCTGCAAAAAAGCCCCACCAGGGGAGTCTTTCACCAACGACCGGGCGCTGCATGCCGGGTTTTTGCAAAGGCAGCACGGCCAGTACCAAAAACAGGGCAAAAATACCCGCAAATATTTCCAGGCCATGCACTCTGCCCCATTGCTGCATCAATAGATCCGGAAGGGCAGCAGCCAGCAGTACGCCCACCAAGGCTCCCGCCTCACGACTGGTGGTGAGCCAGGTCCGGCCATTGTAATCCCGGGATAATTCTGCTCCCAAAGCCTGATAGTTGACGCTGGTCACACTGAAAAACAGATAAAAAATGATCAGCGATAATGACAGGCTGAGCCAGATCATTCCCGGCCACGGATTGAAAAGTCCGTAAAAACCCAGAATCATCCCCGGTATACCCAAGAGAATCAGCACCCGGCGCCCTTGATGATGTTCTGCCCAACGGTCACTCCAAAGTCCGATCAGCGGATCCTGTATGGCATCAAGCAAACGCACCGCCAGCAATATGATACCCAGTAAACTCAGGGAAAGGCCAAAATTTTTGGCATACAGATGGGGAATCAGTAAATAAACCGGCAGTGCGCCAAAAGCCAGCGGCATTCCCAAGGGCGCATAAAGCAGAAGAGTTCTGAAGGAAGGAATACCCTGCCGCTGAACTTTATTCATGCCTGCCCAGCAGATTTTTCCGCAAGCCCGGCACCTGGGTCCGGGGACTCAGCCAGATGGCAAAAAAGTCCGGACAGAATTGCGGATCATCAATTTTACTGTGCAATACGCCATTATAATAAAAAGCGGTATATTTTCCGGGCACGCACAAACCAACAATCTGATCCCCGGATTTCACGTCCGGAAAGGCGGTTTTCAGGTCCGTCTGAAATCGGGTCAATTGCGCAGGACTCAGACCGTCCAGCCGACGCATTTCTTTCAGCGAAGTTTTTACCAGTTCGTGACTGCTGAAGCTCCGCTCATAGTCTATTCCCAATGCAAATGGCTGGGTCGGCGTGTAATCACTGCCGCTCACCCAGAGTGCCGCATTATAGACGCTGAAAAATAACCAGTTCAGATGTCCTGCGCCCAACAAATGCAAATCAGGCTCGGCGGTTTTCACTGCCGCCGGCAAGGACACCTGGGGCGGTTTTGCCCAGGCCAGCGGACTGAGCAACAATACCCACAAAAAAATGAGTAGCTTAGCCATGGAACAATGTCACCTGAGTCAGATCGATTTCACTCTCGGCAAAACCCGCCTCGCAGTACATCAGATAAAAACGCCACATTCGGCGGAAAACCGGGTCATAGCCAAGCGCCTCAATGGCTTCTTCCTGCCTGTCAAATTGCTGCCGCCATAGCTGTAAGGTCCGTGCATAGTCCTGACCAAAGTCTTTGCGTTCAAGCATCTGCAAACCTGCAGCACGGATTTCTGCCAGAAGTCGCGCCGGCGCAGGCAGCATACCCCCGGGGAAGACATAATGCCGGATAAAATCAGAGCTTTTCTGGTAAGCGGAAAAGCGTTCGTCGGCAATGGTAATACTCTGGATCAGGGCTCGCCCGCCGCGTCGCAACAACTGCCGAATTTGCTGAAAATAACTGGGCCACCACTCAGCCCCTACGGCTTCGAGCATTTCGATCGAGACAATGCCGTCATAATGGCCCTGCATGTCGCGATAATCCGTCAGAGAAAACTCCGTGAAATGATCCAGCCCCTTGCGATTTAAACGCTCCCGGGCAAAAGCCAACTGCTCGGTGGATAGGGTGATACCATGGACAAAATATCCGCAGCGCGCTGCATATTCGGCAAAACCACCCCAACCACAGCCAATTTCCAGAATCCGCGCTCCCGGAGCCAGATTCAATGCATTCAAGGCGCGGGCATATTTTTTTTCCTGGGCAGCCTCCAGACTCAGGGCATCTTCTCCATCATAGAGAGCGCTGGAATAGGTCATGCTGTTATCCAGCCAGAGCTGATAAAAATCATTGCCCAGATCATAGTGGAAAGCGATATTGCGGCGGCTACCTCGCCGGGTATTGGCGCGTAGCAAACGATTCAAAAGAGTAAATATCAGTCGCCGGGACCATGAACCTTCAACATATTTTTCGACCATAGCCCGATTGGCAATGGCCAGACGCAACAAGGCGACCGGATCACTGCTCTCCCACAAGCCTTCCATGTATCCGCGACCAAAGGCGATATCTCCATCCCGAGCCAAGCACGATAAAATGCGCCAGTCATGAATGACCCAGTCGGCGTGCAGGCCCGATTCTGCCCCCTGAAACTGCATGATCTCCCCTTCCGGGGTTTTCAGAGTCAACTGTCCGCAACCCATTCCTTCCAGCATTTTTAGCAAGGTCTGTGCAGAACGGGGCAGCCTGTTCACAGGAACGCGGCGATTATCAAACACGGTGCTCATAAACTGATCTCCTGCTGCGGGGGTTCCGGTTTTTTGTGAAAGGGGATATGGGCACGCCAGAGCCTCAGAGCCTGCCAGTGAATAAAAAAGACCACGGAAAAAGTCATGAAGGGCTGTTGCAACACCGCTCTCCATACCTTGGGCAAACTCAGCGGCTGCCGGTTTCCCGCTATCCGGGTAAGCAAACAGGGTTCGCCAGCCGCATCCAGATAATGAATATCCGCATGAAAACTCTGCTCTTGCAGGCGAAACCGAAAACGATATTGCCCTTCTACAGGTAAAAACGGCGACACATGAAAGGCTTTGTCCGCAATCAACCAGTCTCCCTGCCCAATAATCCGACGATCTGCGTGGGCGAGCAGATAACTATGGTGCTCGCCAAAAGTATTATTGACCTCTGCCAGCACCCCGCGAATCTGGTCGTTTTCATCCAGTCCCAACCAAAAACTGACTGGATTGAATACATAGCCCCAAAGACGTGGGTAGGTAACCAGCACATAGCGGCTGGCAGGAATCCGCTGCTCGGCAAAGCATCCCTGAATCCAGGGCAACAAAGCAGAGCCGTCCCGGGGACCGTGATCACGATTATAAAAACGCAGGGGACTGAAGCGTGAAAGCACCTTTTGCAAAAGGGGCAGCGCATCCAGATCGAAGCAAATGCTGAACGTGCGATAATGAAAAGCAGGACGCGGGGGTTGCAGGCGTCGGTGCATGACCCGCCCCAACAAAAGTCCACCGGTTAACGTAGGGCGTGTTCTGGGCATATTTCCATCCGGGGTTCAGAAACGGAACTCTCCTGTTGCTGCCAGGCCGCACGAATACCCATGCGATTGGCGACTTCTACCGCACTGCGCAGGCCATCCTCGTGAAAGCCGTGACCCAGCCAGGCGCCACAAAACCAGAGTCCATCCGCGCCCTGCAGACGACGGATGGCTTCCTGACCCGCCAGCGCCCCGTGATCAAAAACCGGATGGGCATAATGAAACTGCGCCCAGGTTTTTTCGGGATCCGGTGCCTGTTGCGGATTCAAGGTCACCATTACCGGTGAAGTGAAAGGCAAGGGCTGCAACTGGTTGATCAGGTAGGTGACTGCTACAGAACGCTGAGCATCAGCAACACCCTCTTCGTGAAAATTCCAGGCCGCCCAGGCCTTGCGGCGTTTGGGTAAAAAGTGTTCATCCCCATGCAGATACGCGATGTTGTCCTGATACTGGCAATGCGCCAGCGCCGCTTTCTGGGCAGGCCAGTGTTCGCCCAGCAGTTTTCTGGCTTGATCTCCATGTAATGCACAGATGACCTGATCAAAGTGCTCTTCTCGGCCACCAGCGTACTGAACCAAGACTCCGCCCTGACGATCGGGGCGCAAAGCTTCCACCGGCGTATTCAAACGCAGATCCGGCAGATCCCGGATGATACGCTGCACATATTCACGCCCTCCGCCCAGCACCGTCCGCCATTGCGGACGATTAAAAATCTGCAAAAGCCCATGATTGCGATAAAACGTCAGGATAGACCGCGCCGGATAAGCCAACATGGTCCCGGTCGGACACGACCAGATGGCGGCGGCCATGGGCAGCAGGTAGGCGCTCTTGAACCAGTCACCGTAAGCCCCCCGCTCCAGAAACTCTCCCAGAGTGATGTCCGCATCGCTCTGATTCAACCAGGCCAGGGCGGCGCGGTTGAAGCGGAGAATGTCCTTGAGCATGCCCCAGAATGCGGGACGCAGGACATTTCTTTTTTGCGCAAAAAGGGTACCGAGACTGGAGCCGCACCATTCCAGATTCAGTGCCGGAAGGCGCACGCTGAGCGACATATCGCTGGCGGTCCAGGGTACATCCAGCTCAGCAAAAAGGCCCAGCAGATGGGGATAGGTGCGATCATTAAATACCAGAAAACCCGTATCCACCGGTGCCGACAGCCCCTGGTGCTGCACATCCACCGTATGGGTATGACCACCGGCATAATCTGCGGCCTCAAACACAGTCAGTTCATGGGTTTTCCGTAATATCCAGGCCGCTCCCAGACCGGAAATGCCTGCCCCGATGATGGCAATGCGCATAAATCTCCTTTGTACCTTGTTTTTAAATGTACACTACAACACCATATTTTGTACGAATATTCCAGACTGTCTGCTGAGCAGCATGCTGAACGCCTTGATCAAAGACATAAGCCTTCAAGCGCAGCATGCAACACTCCATGGCAGAGCAAAACCAAAGGTAACCAACAATATTAATAGATACGCAAATTACCCGCCTGCGGATGCAAAACGCATAAGAAGGAGGATTGCACCTCAAGCTCTTTAGACATATTGTACTATACAATTTCTTATTTTGTATAAGGCAGTTCAATGGTTCGACGTATCATGGCAGAAAAAATCTGTGTGATTTGTCATCGCCCCTTCGCCTGGCGCAAACGCTGGCGACGCTGCTGGGATGAAGTACTGTATTGCTCTGCCGCCTGTCGAAAACAAAAGCGGTCCGCCAGGAATCCGACCGATGCCCGCTCCTGAGCGTATCATTCGTCACCTCATCGTCATTCTCGGCGATCATCTGGATCCGGAGAGCGCGGTTCTCACAGATTTTGATCCGGAACAAGATTGCTGCTGGATGGCTGAAGTACCTGAAGAATCCACCGTCGTCTGGTCCCATAAAGCCCGCATCACCCTTTTTCTCAGTGCCATGCGCCATCATGCGGAAAGCTTGCGGCAAAGGGGATTTCCTCTGAAATATCTGACTCTGGGCACCCACCCCTTCCAAAGCCTGGCGGAAGCATTGGACGACACCCTGCAGCGCTGGCAACCGCAGCAGATCATCAGCCTGCGACCGGGTACCTGGCAGTTACGCGAAACTCTGCGCACTTGTGCCGAGCGACGGGGAATTCCCTGGCAGGAACGCCGCCATCACAATTTTCTATTTTCGATTTCCGAATTTGCCGAATGGGCAAAATCCTACCGGCAGCTGCGTCTGGAATTCTGGTATCGTTATGCTCGCCAGAAAACCGGCATCCTCATGGAAAATAATCAACCGGTTGGCGGACGCTGGAATTATGATCAGGAGAACCGTCAACGTCCCGGCCCTCAGGGTCCGGGCTGGATTCCCGAACCACTGAGTTTTCCGCCGGATGCGATAACCCTTGAGGTGATGGCGCAAATCGACGCGCAGTTTACTGAGCACCCGGGCAGCCTCGCACACTTTGACTGGCCGGTGACCCCCCAGGAAGCAGAAGCGGCGCTGCAGGACTTTATCGATCAGCGTCTAGCCTCATTTGGTCCCTTGCAAGACGCTTTCTGGCCCGATCAGGTCTGGCTTTATCACTCACGACTCTCCGCCGCCATGAATCTGGGACTGCTCCGCGCCGAAACTGTTGTCCGGGCAGTAGCGCAAGCCTTTCATGCGGGTCGTGTGCCAATTGCCTCAGCAGAAGGATTCATCCGCCAGGTGCTGGGCTGGCGTGAGTACGTGCATGGCCTGTACTGGCTGCAGATGCCGGACTGGCTGGAGCAGAATGTTCTGCAAGCCCACCAGCCGTTGCCGGACTTCTACTGGACCGGGGAAACCGATATGGCCTGCCTGAAAGACACCATAAGACGCACTCTGCGCCATGGCTATGCCCACCACATTGAACGCCTGATGGTTACCGGCCTGTTTGCCCTGTTGCTGGGTGTGGAACCGCAGGCTGTTCATCGCTGGTTTCTGGCCATTTACGTCGATGCGGTGGAATGGGTGGAACTTCCCAATGTGTTGGGCATGTCCCAATATGCCGATGGTGGCTGGATGGCTTCCAAACCCTATGTAGCGAGCGGCAACTATTTACAAAAAATGGGCGGACATTGTCAGGGCTGCTCCTATCAGCCCAAATTGGCCACGGGTGAAAAAGCCTGCCCGTTTACGGTGCTGTACTGGGATTTTCTGCAGACCCACGAGGAAAGATTTCGAGCACATCCGCGTACGGCCCTGCAATGGAAGCATCTGGATCGGTTGTCTCACGACCAGCTAGCCAATATTCGGGAGCAGGCCCAGAGCATCCGTCACAATCTGCAGCAGGGCCGGGCAACCACTCTGAATCAGGTGCATCCAGACGCGCAGATTTCGCGTAATCTGGAATAAGTCTATTAGCGAGGTCAGCGATGGCAGATATCATTCCCATTTCCGTTAGTTTATCGTCCAACCCGGTACGGGAGTCTCCGGCGGATTTTCCGGTATACGCCAAAATTCTGCACCTGGGGTTGGTGCTGAGCGTCACCTTTGAACTGTGGAACAGTCTGGCGGCGCTCTGGTTTGCGGACTTCACCTGGTTTCCACTGCATGTCCTGGCGGGTTTGATTCTGACCGGCTGGCTGGTCCTGACCTGGCTGACTTACCTACTGACTCCCTGGGGGCGGCATCTACTCGGCACCTGGTTTTCTTGGCGCATGCCCCGGGCTGTCGCTCAAGATATGGCTCGACTATTGCGTGGCCGGTTACCCAGTCATGGCGTACAACCGGGATTATCCAGTCTCTGGCAAGCCATTTTCTTCGTCGGTGTCAGCGTGGTGACCTTTGGGGGTTTTATAGGCTGGCTGGTCCTGCGTGGCAATTTGCATCTCCCTGGAGGCGCTCAGCTTGGACTCACCCTGATGCGTCTGGGTACCCCCCTGTTAGCCTATTTCTGGATCGGCCATGTGCTCATGGCCTTTTATCATGCACTGCGCGGCGATGCCCTTTGGCGCATATTTGCCGTTTGGAAAAGAGGATAAAATCATGTCAATCAATCGTCGTGCATTTTTACGTTCAGCAGGTGGACTACTCCTGGCTGGTAGCGCGGGGGGACTGGTATATCCAGCCATGGCCTGGGCCGATACCAAAATTCCGGTTTTCCCCGAGTACTACACCTACACGGGGTCTTACCCTGAAATCAATCCCGACGCCTACCGCCTGCAAACCACCGGGCTCATCCATAAACCGCAGGTATTCACCCTGCCGGATCTCTATCAACTCGGTAAAGATCAGGAAATCGAAACCTTTCATTGCGTCACCGGCTGGATCGTCAACAATGTCCACTGGCAAGGCATTGCCCTGTCGCGCTTCCTGAACCTTCTGGAACCGCAACCGTCAGCCCGGTATGTGGCCTTCTACAGTGCCGATGGTGTGTATGTCGATAGTCTCACCCTCGACCAGGCCCGGGCGCCTGGCGTCATCCTCGCCACCCACATTTCCGGGCAACCCTTGCTCCGCAAGGGCGGTTATCCCCTGCGTCTGCTGGTGCCGCAAATGTATGGTTACAAAAGTGTCAAATGGGTCAACCGGATTGTGCTGGACAGCACACGACCCCAGGGCACCTGGGAGAAAGACGGTTATGCCAATAATGCTTACATCAAAAAAGGTTTTAGCTTTATGGATCTACTTTAGATAGCGGCGGCCAATCCACAGAATCACCAAGCTCAGTACAAACAAAATGGCTCCGCGCACAATCCAGATCGTTTCGTTGATCATGAAACTGCTTTTGGGGTAGGGGAAAATACCTGTCCCCTGCAAAAAGAACAGTAATCCCGAAAGCAAGACCAAAATACCCACAAAATTAAGTACTAGAAATGCTGCCTTGCGCATGGGTATATCCTCAAATGACTTCAAGCTTTCGGCAGGGTCACGCCACTTTGCCCCTGGTATTTACCGCCCCGATCCGCGTAGGAAACCTCACAGACTTCGTCGGATTCCAGGAACAACACCTGGGCGACGCCCTCATTGGCATATATTTTGGCAGGTAAGGGCGTGGTGTTGGAGAACTCCAGGGTGACGTAACCCTCCCATTCCGGCTCGAAAGGCGTGACATTGACGATGATTCCACAGCGCGCATAGGTGCTTTTGCCGAGACAAATGGTCAGCACATTACGCGGAATGCGGAAATACTCCACAGTACGCGCCAGCGCAAAGGAATTGGGCGGGATGATGCAGGTATCGCCGCTGAAATCCACAAAGGAATCTTCACTGAAATTTTTGGGATCGACAATGGCACTGCGGACATTGGTAAATACCTTGAACTCCCCGGCACAGCGAATATCGTAGCCATAGGAAGACAGCCCGTAGGAAATGATGGGACTGCCCTCGACATGACGCACCTGACGGGGAGAAAAAGGGTCAATCATGCCCTCGTGTTCGGCCATATGGCGAATCCAGCGATCGGATTTGATACTCATCTCAGCGGTTCTGCACGACAATATTGGGGAATTTGTGGCTGTGATCCACCGCCTGATTGGCCACCCGTCCGGCTACATGACGGGCCAGCTCGATGTAGATCTTGGCCAGACGCGAATCCGGGTGTGCCACCACCGTGGGTGCCCCGTTATCCGCCTCACTGCGAATGCTGCGATCCAGGGGAATGGCCCCGAGAAATTCCACCCCATCCTGCTCGGCCATGGCCGCGCCGCCGCCATGCCCGAAAATGTCATCCTCATTGCCACATTTAGGACAGATGTAAAAGCTCATGTTCTCGATAACACCGAGAATGGGCACGCCGACCTTCTCAAACATTTTCAAACCCTTGCGGGCATCCAGCAGAGCAATATCCTGAGGCGTGGTGACAATTACCGCTCCGGAAACCGGCACCTTCTGGGCCAGGGTCAACTGGGTATCGCCAGTACCCGGCGGCAAATCAATCACCAGATAATCCAGTTCGCCCCAGCGCGTATCCGACAGCAACTGTTCCAGGGCCTGCATCACCATGGGCCCACGCCAGACCATGGGCGTTTCTTCATCGATGAGAAAACCTATGGACATGGCCTTGATGCCATGCCCTTCCATCGGTTCCATTTTTTTGCCGTCCTTACTGGTGGGCTTACCGGAAATACCGAGCATGCGCGGCTGACTGGGGCCATAAATATCGGCATCCAGCATGCCCACCCGGGCGCCTTCCTTGGCCAGGGCCAGGGCCAGATTCACCGAGGTCGTCGATTTGCCGACCCCGCCCTTGCCCGAAGCCACGGCGATGATATTGCGCACCCCTTCCATCAATTTGACGCCGCGCTGCACCTGATGGGTGACAATGCGATGACCCACCGTAACCTCAACCTGCTGGTTGTGGTCATTTTGAATCTGCCGCGCCACATCCTGACTCAGACTGATGGCCACCCCGGCGCTGGGGTAAGGGAGTTCGATCCGGATCTGCTTCCCGTCCACACTTTTCAGCACTCCGGCTTGCGCGAGGTTTTTACCCAGATAAGGGTCTTCCATCGCCTGCAATGACTGCTCTACCTGTTCCCGTGTCAATCCCGCCATGATTGTCCTCATCCCCGGCATCCAAAGTTGCCGTCATCTTAACCGGTGTATCCGCAAAAATCCGTTTTAATTACGGTGAGTCAGCGCGGTAGCTCGGCACTGATCACCACTTCGTGGCGCTCCAGCCCGCCCCCTTCCCCAAAAGCTTCCTTGGGCAGAGGGTTGGCATGGGCCGCGCGGAAGTCGTCACTTTTCATCCAGGCCTCAAAAGCCGCCTGATCCACCCAGTGGGTCAGGACCACATACACGCCATCATCATTGACCGGGCGCAAAATTTCCATGCGCACAAAGCCCGGCTGTTTATCCACTTCACCGGCCCGCTTTTGGAAACGTGCTTCAAATTCGGCCCGATATTCAGCTTTCACAGGTACCCGATTCGCGACCACATATTGCATGATAAAAGCTCCTCGTTCACTCAGTCGGAAAAAGGCAGGACTGGCCCCTGCTTCAAGCCAAGTACATCCTGCATATCGTAAAATCCCGGTACTTGTTGAGATAACCAGTGTGCTGCCCGCAGGGCTCCCTCGGCAAAATTCAGGCGACTGGCGGCGCGATGGGTCAATTCCAGGCGCTCCCCCGCGCCCGCCAGCCATACCGTATGCTCACCCACTACATCGGCGCCTCGCAGAGTGGCAAAGCCGATGCTGCCATCTTGGCGCGGGCCGCTGATGGCATTGCGATCCATGCATGCCACCTCTTCCAGCGCCACGCCCCGCCCCCGGGCCACCGCACGCCCCAGAGCCAGGGCGGTTCCCGAAGGCGCGTCCATCTTGTGACGATGGTGGGCTTCGACAATTTCAGCATCGTAACCCTCACCCAGCACCCGGGTGATGGCCGGGAGAAAGGCCAGGAGTACATTGACGCCCACGCTCATGTTCGGCGCCAGCAACAAGGGAATGTGTTGGCTGGCGACCTTGAGGGTATCCTGCTGCTCGGGTGAAAACCCTGTCGTCCCGATAACCATGGGCGTTTTGTGCTGCAGGCAAGTCGCCACATGGGTCAGGGCTGCGTCCACCGGACCGAACTCGATGACCACATCCACCTGATCGAGTACCACCGCCAGATCTGCCGTTACCGGCACCCCCAGCGTCTGTACGCCAGCCAGTTGCCCGGCATCCTGCCCCAGATAGGCAGCACCCGAACGACCAATGGCGGCAGTCACTTGCAGGTCATTGCGCACGACCGCCGCCTGAATCAGCGCCCGTCCCATCCGACCCGAGGCGGCGGTAATGGCCAGACGCGTGGACTGAGGCATCAGAGGCCCATCCGGTCAAAAAAGTCTTTGGCCTTGTTCCACCAGCTTTCCTGCTGGGGATGCTGGGTCTGATCGCCGGTGGTGCTGGCGAATTCTTCGAGCAGTTCTTTTTGCCGTGCCGACAAATGGACAGGCACCTCAACCTGCAGACGACAATGGAGATCACCATGCAATTTGCTGCGGACCCCCTTGACACCCTTGCCGCGCAGACGGAAAACCATACCCGACTGGGTTCCCGGAGCAATCTGGATTTTCGCCCGACCGGTCAGGGTGGGGACTTCCAGCTCACCGCCCATGGCCATAGTGGTAAAGCTCACCGGGACCGCACAATGCAGATCATCGCCATCGCGCTCAAACAGGCTGTGGGGCTGCACCCGCACCTGGATATACAAATCACCCGCCGGCGCGCCCCGTTCTCCGGCTTCGCCTTCACCGTTCAGGCGAATGCGGTCGCCGGTATCCACCCCGGCCGGCACTTTGACTTCCAGATTCCGGGTTTTGCGCACCCTGCCGTGCCCCTGACAGGCCGTGCAGGGATCCTTGATGGTCTTGCCACTGCCATTACACTGGGGACAGGGACGGGTCACCGAGAAAAAGCCCTGGACCATACGTACCTGCCCACGACCACCGCAGGTACTGCAATCTTCCACCTTGCTGCCGGGTTTAGCCCCACTCCCATGACAGACTTCGCAGGGAGCTGAACTGGGAATCTGAATGGTGACGGTCTTGCCCAGCGCGGCTTCTTCAAGCGCAGGTCCAGTTCATAGCGCAAATCCGAACCACGCCCCGAATCCTGGGCGCGTCCGCCGCCAAAAGCCTGCTCGAACAAATCGCCGAAAATATCGCCGAAGCCACCACCACCGCCTCCGCCGAAACCGCCAAAGCCACCGCCAAAACCGGCACCTGGTCCGCCACCGCCCTGCACACCTGCATGCCCGAAGCGATCATAAGCCTGTCGCTTGGAAGGGTCGGACAACACCTCGTAGGCTTCGCTGATTTCCTTGAAGCGATCTTCCGCGCTGGGATCATCGGGATTGCGGTCGGGATGATAGCGCATGGCCAGGCGACGGTAGGATTTTTTGATTTCCCCATCGTCTGCCGTGCGCGTAATTTCCAAAATTTCGTAATAATCGCGTGTAGCCATTTTTTATCCTGAAACAGGCAAGGGGACAGGATACCAGATCCTGCCCCCTTATCACCAAAGTCTGAATTACTTCTTGTCGACTTCTTCAAACTCCGCATCGACCACATCATCGGCCTTGGCCTGACCTTCACCAGCCCCGGCAGCACCGGCCTCGGCCTGACTACCCGCCGCACTCTGCAACAGTGTGGACATGGCCGCCATCAGGGTAGCGACCGCACTTTTGATAGCCTCGGTATCTTCACCCTTGACCGCCGATTCCACTGCCGCAATAGCTTCAGTGACCTTGGCCTTGTCTGCTTCGGGAGCGGACGCCTGCTCATTCAGGGCTTTGCGGGCGCCGTGGATGCTGGCATCGGCTTCATTCCGGGCTTCAATCAAAGCCCGCGCCTTCTTGTCATCGGCCGCATGGGCTTCGGCCTCGGCGACCATCCGCTTGATTTCCTCCTCAGAAAGGCCGGAACCGGCGGTGATCTTGATGGACTGTTCCTTGCCGGTCTGATTGTCCTTGGCCGACACATGCAGAATGCCATTGGCGTCGATATCAAAAGTCACTTCGATCTGCGGCATACCCCGGGGAGCCGGAGCAATATCGGCCAGATCAAAACGCGCCAGGGACTTGTTATCCCGGGCGAGTTCGCGCTCACCCTGCAACACATGCACCGTCACCGCCGATTGATTATCTTCCGCCGTCGAAAACACCTGGGACTTGCGGGTCGGGATGGTGGTGTTCTTTTCGATCAGCTTGGTCATCACGCCGCCCAGGGTTTCGATACCCAGGGAAAGGGGCGTCACGTCCATGAGCAACACGTCCTTCTTGTCGCCGGACAATACCGCGCCCTGAATGGCCGCACCAATGGCCACCGCTTCATCAGGATTGACATCCTTGCGCGGCTCCTGACCGAAGAAATCCTTCACCTTTTCCTGCACTTTGGGCATCCGGCTCTGACCACCAACCAGAATCACGTCGGTCACCTGACTGGTGGACAGATTGGCGTCCTTCATGGCCACCCGGCAGGGGGCCATACTGCGATCGATAATATCTTCCACCAGAGATTCCAGCTTGGCCCGGGTCAGCTTCATGTTCAGATGCTTGGGACCACTCTGGTCGGCGGTGATGAAGGGCAGGTTGACGTCGGTCTGCTGGGAGGAAGACAGCTCGATTTTGGCTTTTTCCGCTGCTTCCTTGAGCCGCTGCATGGCCAGACGATCATTGCGCAGGTCAATTCCGGCCTCGGCTTTGAACGAATCCGCCAGGTAATTGATGATGCGATTATCAAAGTCGCCGCCACCGAGGAAGGTATCCCCGTTGGTGGACAATACCTCGAACTGGTGTTCGCCATCCATTTCCGCAATTTCGATGATGGACACGTCAAAAGTACCACCACCCAGGTCATATACCGCGATTTTGCTGTCTCCGGGCTTTTTGTCTTCGCCAAAAGCCAGAGCGGCTGCGGTAGGCTCATTGATGATGCGCTTCACTTCCAGGCCGGCAATACGACCGGCATCCTTGGTAGCCTGGCGCTGGGCATCGTTGAAATAAGCTGGCACCGTAATCACTGCTTCGCTGACCGTTTCACCCAGATAATCTTCTGCTGTTTTTTTCATTTTCTGCAGAATGAAGGCAGACACCTGCTGCGCAGAATATTTTTTGTCACGCACTTCCACCCAGGCATCGCCATTTTCGGCCTTCACGACCTTGTAGGGGACATGCTTCAGATCTTTCTGCACTTCGGCATCGTCATACTTGCGGCCGATCAGTCGCTTCACTTCATAAATGGTGTTTTCCGGGTTGGTGACCGCCTGCCGTTTTGCCGCTTCACCCACCAGCACCTCACCCTCTTCGGTGATAGCCACAATGGAAGGGGTGGTGCGCTTGCCTTCGCTGTTTTCGATGACCTTGACCTTGTCGCCTTCCATCACCGCGACGCAGGAATTGGTGGTCCCTAAATCGATGCCGATTACCTTAGCCATTATCTGTTCTCCTGAATCAATAAATTTATAGTGTGTGGACCGTTATGATGCCGCTTTGGGTGCCTTGGATACCGAAACCATGGCCGGCCGCAACAGACGGTCATGCATGCGATAACCTTTCTGGTGTACAGCAAGAATCCGGTTGGCATCCCCTTCTGCTTCCACCATGGCAATGGCCTGATGCAAATGTGGATCAAAACGTCCTTCGCCCATCTCTATGGGGGCGATACCGGCTTTTCCCAAGGCCTGGGCAAAAAGTGTCAGGGTATTTTCAATGCCCTGGCGGAATTGGGTAATGGCCTCATCGCCTTCCAGAGGTGTCGCCAGCGCCAGTTCCAGACTATCGATGACCGGCAGCAGTTCTCTGGCAAAGCGGTCAACGGCATAATTGCGCGCATCTTCTATCTGTTTTTCCGAACGCTTGCGCTGGTTTTCGGCATCGGCCAGAGCGCGCAGATAATCGTTGCGGTAGGCTTCCGCCTTTTCTTCCCAGTTGACGGTATCCGAAGCCGTTTCGGGGTTTTCTGCCACTTCAGCTTCTTCCGAAGCCTCTGAAGAGGACACGGGTTTTTCTTCTTCACTCATGCGCAATTTTCTCCTGACTCGTTGGGTTTTCCACCATATGGGGAAAAGCCGGAAATTTTTCAAGTCGCCGCAATCAAGATTGTGATAAAGCGCGACCGAGCAGGTGGGCAGTGCCGTCCACCAGCGGAATGATTTGTTGATAGGGCATCCGCATCGGCCCGATCACGCCCAGCACACCCAGCACTTCACCGTCCACCACGTAAGGGGCAGACACCACACTGCAATCACTCAAGGGCGCAAAGCCGGACTCCTCACCAATAAAAAGGCGCACTTCACTGCCGCGCATACTGCCGTCCAGCAGATGCACCAGATCCCGCTTCTGGCGGACGGCATTGAGCAGCTCACGCAGGCGCTCACTCCCGGCCAGTTCGGGCAGGTCCAGCAGCTGAAATTCGCCTTCAATCAGCATCCGCTGCTGGTCTTCTTCGAGCATTTCCTCACCCAGTTCCATGGCGCTGCGCAGGATGCGGTCCATCTCGTGGCGGGATTGCTGTAAATCCCGCTGCAGTTGCTGAATGACCTCCTGCAAAGGCCGACCGCCATAACTCTCATTGAAATAATTGGCGGCCTGATTAAGCTCGGCAGCGCTCAGAGCGTGTTCGGTGCGAATCAGGCGGTTTTCCACGTCGCCCTTGTCCGTCACAAAAATGGCGAGGACTTCTTTTTCCCGCAACGCCAGAAAATCCACATGGCGCAGAGTCCGGTTGGCGCGCCGAGGCACCCGCACGAATCCGGCCATGTGGGTCAGTTCGGACAATACTTCCGTAGCGGCGTGGAGCACCTGTTCGGTGTCAGGAATATGATGACCAATGCGCTGCACTAGCAACTGATGGGATTGGGGGGACAGGGGTACGACCCGCAGCAGGGCATCGACAAAAAAGCGATAACCCACATGGGTGGGAATACGCCCCGCCGACGTATGGGGAGAAATCAGGTACCCCTCATCTTCCAGATCCGCCATGACGTTGCGGACAGTGGCCGGGCTGATTTTCAAACCGGCATCTTTAACCAGTTGCCGACTACCTACCGGAATACCATTGGCAATATGTTGCTCGATCAGGGATTTGAGCAGATGGCGGGCACGTTCGTCCAATGCCATCAGGTATGCCTCGGACATGACTGAAGCTTACGGGCAAACCGGGAGGGTGTCGTCCACAGCCTCAGCGCGGCAGTGAATAAAACGGGGGATACGTTGTACATAGTCGAATCGCGGCCTTTAGCACTCAACCATCACGAGTGCTAATAACTTAGCAAAAAAAGGATGGTTGAGCAAAGAACCGGTCCAAGCTCCCTGAAGATTCAGGGGAGACCACAGGGAGTCAGAGCAATTACTTGATCTTGTCTTCCCGATAAGCCACGTGCTTGCGGGCCTTGGGGTCGTACTTTTTCATTTCCAGCTTGTCCGGCGTGGTTTTTTTGTTTTTGGTCGTGGTATAGAAGTGACCGGTACCGGCCGTGGAAACCATTTTGATCTTGTCGCGCATCAGTTAAATCCTCAGATTTTTTCGCCGGCAGCACGCAGTTCAGCCAGAACTGCATCAATACCTTTCTTGTCGATGGTACGAATACCCTTGGTGCTCACCCGCATGCGTACCCAGCGATTTTCACTTTCCACCCAGAAACGGTGATACTGGAGGTTCGGCAGAAAACGCCGACGGGTCTTGTTGTGGGCATGCGAAACATTGTTGCCGGCCATGGGCTTTTTGCCGGTCACCTTGCAAACTCTGGACATCAGATAAATCTCCCTGAAAAATGGCGCCCTTTATATCACGGATCAGCACTGACTGCCAGCAGCAGCAAAAAATAGCAGCAAAAACCCTCCGCCGGATATCTACATGCACTCTAACAGCATTGCCTGACAAGCGCTTCCCCTGTAATTTATCACCACTATGACAAAACGCATCCTGATCACCAGCGCCCTCCCCTATGCCAATGGCCCAATTCATATCGGTCATCTGGTGGAATATACCCAAACGGACATCTGGGCCCGCTACCAGCGCTTGCGCGGTCATGATTGCGTCTATGTCTGCGCCGATGATGCCCATGGAACAGCTGTTATGCTGCGTGCCCAGAGTGAAGGCATTACCCCTGAGGCCTTAATTGACCGCATGCACGCAGAACATTTGCGCGATTTTACCGGCTTCGGGATCAGCTTTGATCTCTACCACAGCACCCACTCTCCGGAAAATTTTGAAATTTCCCAGGAAATCTATCGCGCCCTGCGCAGCGCCGACCACATCAACATCCGGGAGATTGAACAGGCTTACGATCCCATTGAGGGAATTTTTCTGCCAGATCGTTTCATTCGCGGCACCTGCCCGCGCTGCAAGGCTGTCGATCAATATGGAGACAGTTGCGAAGTCTGTGGCGCCACCTACAGCCCCACCGACCTGATCAATCCGGTTTCGGCAGTGTCGGGGGCAGTTCCCGAACGCCGGCAATCCGAGCATTACTTCTTCCAGTTGGGTGATTTTACCGCCTTCCTGAAACAGTGGATTCACAGTGGTGTGCTCCAGGAAGAAATGGCCCACAAACTGGACGAATGGTTCAGCATCGGCCTGGCCGACTGGGACATCAGCCGGGACGCGCCCTATTTCGGCATCCCCATTCCTGATGCGCCGGGCAAGTTCTTTTATGTCTGGCTCGACGCCATGCCCGGCTATATAGCCGCTACCCGCCACTGGTGCGCCAAGCACGATCGCGATTTCAAGGATTACTGGGGGCAGGATGCCAACGCCGAGATTTATCATTTCATCGGCAAGGACATCATCTACTTTCACGGGCTATTCTGGCCGGCCTTGCTCAAGGGTTCCGGATACCGCCTGCCCGACGGCATTTTTGCCCATGGCTTTATGACCGTCAACGGCGCGAAAATGAGCAAGTCCCGGGGGACTTCCATCACCGCCGGACAGTACCTGCAGCAACTCAATCCTGAATTTTTACGGTATTATTTTGCCACCCGCCTGAACAGTCATGCCGAAGACATCGACCTCAATCTGGAAGATTTCCTTCTCAAAGGGAATGGCGACCTGGTCGGCAAGGTGGTCAATCTGGCATCCCGGGCGGCGGGATTCATTCACCGCTTTTTTGGCGGACAATTGGCCGCCTCTCTCGGCATCGACCAGGCCTTTTACACCAGCCTGCTACAGCAGCAGGAAAGCATCGGCGAGGCTTATGAAAGCCGCGAGTATGGCCGGGCCATGCGCGACATCATGGCGCTGGCCGATCAGATCAATGCCTATGTGGATCAGAATGCCCCCTGGACCATGGCCAAAAATCCCGAACAGCGGGAAGACCTGCACCGTGTCGCCACGCTTACCCTCAATGGCTTTCGGGTGCTGGTGACCTTGCTGAGCCCGGTGCTTCCTGAACTGGCCCGGAAATCCCTGGCCTTTTTACAAACGGAACTGAGCTGGACAGGACTGGCGCAACCCTTGTTGAATCATGCCATTCAACCCTATAGCCACTTGTTGCAGCGTATGGAAAAATCCCAGGTAGATGCCTTGATTCAGATCCCTACGGAAACGGCTACCGCCCCTGCCAGCGCCAGCACGGCAAAAGCTGCGCAGACACCGCCAGCAGCCAAAGCCAGCCCTGGCGATGATAGCAGCACCATCAGCATCGAGGATTTCAGCAAGGTTGATTTGCGCATTGCCCGCATTGTCGCGGCTGAAGCAGTGGAAGGCGCCGATAAACTGCTGCATCTAACCCTGGATATTGGTGAGGAAAAAACCCGCTCGGTGTTCGCGGGTATCAAGAGCGCCTACGATCCTGCCAGCCTGCAAGGGCGGCTCACGGTCATGGTGGCCAATCTGGCGCCACGCAAAATGCGTTTCGGCTTATCCGAGGGCATGGTCATGGCTGCGAGCGGCCCGGAAGGCGGGCCTTTCCTGTTGTCACCCGATACGGGCGCCCAACCGGGGATGCGGGTCAAATAATTCCCGGAGGCACTGCGGGCTCAGACAGTACTTATCAGTTTTCCAGCATCCAGCCCAAGGTCTGATCCATGGAGATATGCGTCAAGGGACCGAGATGCGCTTGCAAGCGGGCGGCCGAACCCAGCAGGCGCGGCACTTCGTTGGCACGAACAAAAGCGGGGTTGATCCGTACTTCCAGGTGATGGCCACTGATCTGCTCGACCAGGGCCATTATCTCGCGCAGAGAGTAAGCCTGGCCCGAGCAAACATTGAAAGTCTGGCCGCAGACTTCCGCAGCGGCGTCCAGCAGCAGATGCGCATAAATGGCGACCACGTCGCGCACATCGGAAAAATCCCGGCTCACGTCCAGATTGCCCAGCTCTATGGCCGGTGCCCGGCGGCGGAAGTGGGAGACAATCTTGGGGATGAGGAATTTTTCGTCCTGTCCGACTCCGGTGTAGTTGAAAGGCCGAGTCATCACGATGGGCAAGCGTTCGCCAAAGGTGCGGACCATGTGTTCCATGGCCAGCTTGCTGCAGGCATAGTGATTGACCGGCGCCGGACAGATGGATTCGTCGATGACCTCCACCCCCGGCGTGCCATACACATTGGCTGAGCTGGTCACCAGCACTCGCTGCGGGGGACGAGAATTCATAGCGCGTCATTGGGCAACGCCCTCCTCAGGCGGAGAGCTTACAGCGGAGCCAGACCTCATTCCACATCGGCATAGATGATTTCCAGGTTGATGTCTGCATCCAGACAGGCGAGCCGGAAGCTGCCCTCCTGACAGGTATCGTGAATCCCCTCCGGATAACGAAAGATGTCCGCCCTGCGAACATCCTGGTCGATGATGACGTATTCACGCAGCCCGGGAATGTGCCGGTAGGCAAAAAGCTTTTCCCGCCGGTCGATGCGGGCGGTGGAAGGCGAGGCAATCTCCACGATCAGGCAGGGGCGGGCGCGGTAGTAAGGGGATGCGCGGTCTTCCGGATCGCAGGCCAGGAGCAGGTCTGGGTAATAGAAATAGCTTTCCTCGCCATCATTCACCCGCACCTTCATGTCCGCCATAAAGAGCTGACAACCGCGCTTGCGGGCCAGGGAGTGCAGGGCCACGAACATGCCACCAGCGATCAGGCCATGCCGGTCACTGGCACCCGTCATAGCCAACACCTGTCCGGCGAGATATTCGTGCTTGATCTCGCTGAGTTGTTCGCTTTCCAAATAGTCGGCAACGGATATAACGGTTTTGACACCGGCTTGAATCGTCACAATAGCCTCCGCAAGAATTTTGCTCTAAAGCTAGACCTGCCCCCCAACGGCGTCAAGCCAGCCATCCCGTTATAGGCTTGCGCCGGCGACCAGTACTTCTGCTGGCTGGTAACCAGCCTTCCCGCATGACTGAGGTAACCGAACTTGTCCCCCCAGGCCGCCGATCTGTTTGCCTAGCTCCCGGAGTTGGCGGTCGGTTTCCTGCATCCGAATAACGCGGGGTAGCCCAACAGCCAGCGCGACCCGACACTCATGACGCTGGTTGCAGCAGGACATCGACCATCCGATCCATGATCTGCCGGATCATTTCAGCGTGGTGTCTATGCGGTCGTCACCGCAAGCGATCCGCATAGACACCACGCCGACCTCGTGTTCTCCTTATTCATATTGCGTTGACTTGCTTACGGTCGATGCATTGCCTCAGCATGCAGCTTTAGGCCAAGGGCGCCAATGACCTTGAGGATGGTGTCAAAACCGGGGCTACGCTCCCCGGAAAGCGCCTTGTAAAGGCTTTCGCGGGAGAGGCCCGCGTCTTGGGCAACCTGGGTCATGCCCTTGGAACGGGCAATATCACCAAGAGCCTTTGCAATGAAGGCAGCATCACCATCTGCTTCTTCAAGGCAGGCTTCGAGATAAGCCGCCATCTCTTCCGGTGTTCTGAGGTGTTCTGCAACGTCATAACGAGTGGTAACAGTCTTGGTCATGGCAACTACTCCGAAAGGTTCCGCGCGAGACGCAATGCGGCCTTGATGTCATTGGCTTGAGTGCTCTTGTCTCCGCCAGCCAGGAGAATGATGAGATCTCGGCCTCGCTGCTTGAAATACACCCGATAACCGGGGCCGCAGTTGATTCGCAACTCGGATACGGGTGGGGCACCATCGAGACGCACCTGGTGATGCTGAATGCGGCGGAGCTACTCCACCCCCGTAATTCTTTCAAAGAAAACAGAGGGTGGCCCGGGCTAGCGCCAATGCCTGGGCGTAAATCCTTCGGGAACCCGGATCTCGAAGATCTCGTCGTGGATGTCGGCGGTATAGAGCCCGGCCTGCTGGGCCTCTTCGCGGACTTCCAAATCCCAGTCCACTCCAGCCAGAATGCCGATGCGCTCCATCTGCGCCTTATCGGGAAACCAGTCCGGGAAATCCGCCAACTGCCCCAGGAGCTGCTCGATGGCGTCCTTCTTTACCCGGCTCTTGACCTCCACCATGACCGCCAACTGTCGGTCATTGCTCCAGGCCAGAACGTCGTATTCCCGCTCCTGTCCCAGGCGGCGCACCCGCAGCCGGGGGCTAATGTTTTCCATGGCAAAACGCTGGATCAGGATACGTTCCATGGAGGGCAAGGCCAGCCCTTCCGTGAAATAACCGAACTTGTCCCCCAGGCCGCCGATCTGTTTGCCCAGCTCCCGGAGTTGGCGGTCAGTTTCTCTGCCCAACTTCTGCAATATCTGATCGGTTTCCTGCATCCGGCGATCCGTCTCCCTGGACTGCTCCGCCAGGCTGAAGACCAGTTTTTTTACGTCATCCCAGGTAATGTGCTCCGTGCTGGTGGACATATTGCCTCGCTCCCTCATCAAACCCGTGCAATGATTATAGCGCGCGGCCGCTCTACATCCAGCAGAACCTGGCACTCATGAGGTAGCTTGCAGCAAGGCGGAGGTGTCCAAGGCTTTTCGGTCTTCGGCGTTGCCGTTCACCGCAAGCGATCCGCATAGCGGAAAGCCATATTACGGGCTTGCTCGGCATTGTTTCTGAGTGCCTTGATGCTGGGTTTTCGCCGTGGACGGTGTGCTGCCCGATCGCCAAAGCGAATGAATAAACACAGCCGGTTGTCTAACATCGGTTTCCAAAGCCTGGCCAACCCATAACGATCTGATATGAGATTAGAATGCAAACCCCTGCCGGACGCGGCGCAGGTCTGACCCGGATGCACATGCTACAAAGCTAGACCTGACCCCATTTATCATCAAACCTTGTCAGCCTCGTCCGGCACATCCGGGATGGCGCTCAGATAGCGTTCGAAATCCGCCCGCCGACCCTGGGCTGCCTCCTGACGCAAAAAGTCCAGGGTCAGCATGGATGCCAACTTTTCCGCAGCCGCGCTGGCAATAAACTGATTCACCGAAATCGCGTCACGCGCAGCCAGTTCGCGGATCTTGGCATGCACTGAATTCGGCAGACGTACGGTCAGGGCTGTCATGATGCACTCCTCAACAAAGTCAGAAAAGATGCCGGGGTGATGGGCGTTAACCCCAGCTCAACAATCCGCTGAAAATCGTGAATATTAAGGGTCACCAGGAACTGACTGTTTGATGCCACGGCGCACTCCAGCACCATGTCGTCGTCCGGATCACGCAAAAATGGACGCCACAGGTAATACACATCCTGCAAGTGGGCAATAGATGTCAAATAGCGCAGATAAGCCAGAGCATCGTCACGCCGAAGTCCGTGGGAGCAGATCGGCCATATAGCGCCCGGTAAAACCCGAGGCACCTGTGACGAGTACCGTCTTCAAAACGAGAATCCCTGCCGGACCCGGCGCAGTAGAGCCCGGCCTGCTGGGCCACTTGGCGGACTTCCAAACCCCAGTCCACCACGGCCAGGATGCCGACGCGCTCCATTTGCGCCTTATCGGGAAACCAGTCCGGAGAATCCTCCAACTGCCCCAACAACTGCCCGATGACTTCCCGTATACTTCTTCAATTGATATGGAAACGCTATAATCGCTCGTAGCATATATTGACCCGGCAAGGCAGTCAGCGTGAAAATCGTTGGAACTATTCAACATATTGAGACTATCGCCGATGGGTCCGGTATCAGGGAGAGGGCCAATCTTCGGGAACGGTACGGTGAAGGAAACTGGAAAAAGAAGAAAGGAGTTGCCTCCATATGTCTGGATGATGGCTCCTTGGCGACTGCCGAGTTACATTGGTATGAAGCTCATGGCGTTGGCAAAGTCAAAATGAAGGTAAAACGATGGCTATAAAATTTGTGGTGTGCGTCAACAAGCCGCAAGGCGGCGAATTTTCCATGGATGACGTGGCAATAGGTCAAATATACGAGGTTGTCGAAGCGGTAGACCAGCGCGGGTTCATTCGCATTCTCGATCAAAGCGGCGAAGACTATCTCTATCCAGCACCTTGCTTTGAACCAGTCAGCCTGTCGGAAACCGCTAGTCACAGACTCCACGATGCCCTGAAGCAGGCAGTCTGACCGGCACCATCCCCTCATGACACGGGTTGCAGCAACCGGTCCAAGATCTGCCGGATCATGCCAGCGTAGTGTCTATGCGGCCTTCACCGCAAGCGATTCACATGGCGGAAAGCCATATTACGGGCTTGCTCGGCATTGCTTCCGAGCGCCTTTATGCTGGGTGTCAACAATTACAATTCAAGGGCTCCGTGCTCATTCTGCTGAGGTATGTGGATCCCTTCAACGCCACCTTTCGGCGCATGGGTGACATTCCTGCCGCTTTTTAGGTGCAGATGAATCAGTCAACCAACTTCGTCATAGGGGAAGCGCCCCGCCCAAAGGTTCCGAACGATCAAATAGCGTTTCCGGTGCCATATCCAAGTTGTCTGGCCAGCAGACCGTATCAAAGCCCACATAAGCCCGCTTGAACTCGTCCGGGTTCTTCAGCCGGGTAAATGCCCCTTTATCCAAATAAGGGGTCATGTCAAAGAGACGATGATCCCCAGTGTCAAACCACAACTCCAAAGTAAAGTCGTCCCGGGGTAAAACACGTACAACGCTTTCCATTGCTTCACCTCAACGTAAGGGATCAATCGGGAAGGGCGTTTGCCCGTTCACCGCCAACTCCCAATCAGCCAACAAATCTTCACGGTGGATTTCGATCCACGCCTGAACCAGACGCACTTTGGAATGTGGAAGCACACCACTCAACAAACTGCCATCGAGCATCGAAAACGAGGCATCCTGGCCTTGGTACTTGGCATGAATATGCGGCAAATTGTGACGCTCGTCGTCAAAAAAATAGAGTATAGATAACGATCCCGTAAAACATACTAATCGTTGGCATGGTCGCCCCCGTATTGTTTACCCACCCACTGACGATACTCGCCGCTGGTGACATGGTCCATAGACTCCACGATGCTCTTGAAGCAGGCAGCCTGACCGGCACCATCCCTCTCATGAGGCAGCTTGCAGCACAGCATCCACCATCCGGTCCATGGCCCGCAGCAGGGGGCGCATGGTCTGCAGATCTTTCCAGGCGCGTTGGTGGCGTTGCAGCAGTGCGGGGGTGTCCAAGGCTTTCCGGTCTTCGGCCACGGCCAGCAGATCCCGATACAGGCCGATTACCATGGGCGGGCAGTCGGGGTCCTGCTTCAGGTCGGTTTGGGTATGGCGGGTATGGCGCAGCTGCGCCCCAGGGGCCTGGATCAAGTGATCATAGTTCACCAGAATCCGCTCTTGGCCATGGGTCAACAGAATGCTATTCAAAGTATGGGTCAGCCAGAGCAGATAGCTTTGGGTGCGGTCCATGCCATCCCGTTTTTGCAGGGAGTCGGCGATGCTTACCGGGTTGCGCAGGGCCAGGCAGTAGGCGACCTTTCCACCCGCCCGGGCTAACGCCTGTTGCCAGAATGCCAGCAGGCGGCACAAGCGCGGGTCTTTGAAGGCATAAGGTTGCCCTTCCTGACGCTTGCTATGCAGAAGGGCCACGGTCTGCTCCAGAAAACCGACGTCCACCAACTGCGCAATCTGTTCCGATGACAAGGGGGTACTGTGATACCACTGGGAACCCAAGCTCTGGAGCATAGCTTCATTCAGGTGGTAGATGTCCATGTCTTCCCAAAAACCTTTGGGATTGACCTCGGGCATGGGCTCCATCAGATGCGCCCCCAGTTGCACGCCCAGAGTCAGCAGCCCGCGCGTAAGGGCACTGGTGCCGCTGCGGTGCATGCCCAGCACGGGTATCCAGCAAGGCACGGCGGCTTCGCTACTCAATCGTAGAGCTCTGCTTGGGCAAAACGGGGGGCGGCGGCGTCCTTGGCGGCCAGTGTCGGTTGCTTGTCCGGCAGGTCAAGGTCAGTCAGCGGCCAGTCAATGGCCAGGTCCGGATCATTCCAGAGGATGTTGCGGTCGTGTTCGGGATACCAGTATTCCGTGGTCTTGTAGAGAAAGTCCGCCGATTCACTCAGCACCACAAAAGCGTGACCAAAGCCCGGCGGCACCCAGAACTGGCGATGGTTCCCGGCAGACAGCTCCACCCCGGCCCATTTCCCGAAGTGGGGCGAGCTCCGGCGCAAATCCACGGCCACATCCCAGACCCGGCCACTGACCACCCGGACCAGTTTGCCCTGGGGTTTGACGAGCTGGTAATGAATGCCGCGCAGCACCCCGCGCACGGAGCGGGAATGATTATCCTGCACGAACTCCACATCCAGCCCGGTATCGGCGGCAAAGGTCTTGCGATTGTAGCTTTCCAGAAAGAAGCCCCGCTCGTCCCCAAAAACCTTCGGTTCGAGAATCAGGACCTCGGGCAAGGCTGTCGCTATCACGTTCATCGGAGTCCCTCCTGCAAAAGTTGGAGCAAATATTGACCATAGCCGTTTTTCTGCATGGGGGTGGCGAGGCGTTCGAGCTGTGCCGCATCAATCCAGCCAGCGTGTCAGGCGATTTCTTCGGGGCAGGCGATTTTCAAGCCCTGCCGCTTTTCGATGGTGGCGATAAACTGCCCCGCTTCGAGCAGGCTTTCATGAGTGCCGGTGTCCAGCCAGGCAAAACCGCGCCCCAGGGTCTGCACCTGCAACTGGCCCTGCTCCAGATAAACCCGGTTGACGTCGGTGATTTCCAGTTCGCCGCGCGGCGAGGGCTGAAGGTTGGCGGCGATGTCCACCACCTGATTATCGTAAAAATACAGGCCGGTAACGGCGAAGCTGCTTTTGGGCTGGGCGGGTTTTTCTTCGATACTCATGGCGCGGCCGGTGGCATCGAAGGCCACCACGCCGTAGCGTTCGGGGTCGTGGACATGGTAGGCGTAGACCGTGGCACCCTCGCGCTGGGCATGGGCCTCTTTGAGCGAGGCTTGCAGATCATGGCCCCAGAAGAGGTTGTCGCCCAGCACCAGACTGCTGGGCGCGTTGCCGATGAAATCGCGGCCTATGACAAAAGCTTCAGCCAGCCCGTTGGGACTGGGCTGCACAGCATATTGCAGATTCAGACCCCACTGGCTGCCATCGCCCAATAATTGGCTGAAACGCGGGGTGTCCTGGGGTGTAGAGATGATGAGCACATCGCGGATGCCCACGAGCATCAAGGTACTCAGGGGATAGTAGATCATGGGTTTGTCATACACCGGCAGCAGTTGCTTGCTGACCGCCTGGGTGACGGGGTAGAGCCGGGTGCCGGAGCCGCCGGCGAGGATGAGGCCTTTGCGGGCTGTGGTCATAGGGGTGATCATAGCGGAAGTTCCTCGATCAATCGTTGCACCTGGGTTTGCCAGTGCGGCAGATACAGGCCAAAGGTGCTTTGCAGTTTGCTGCAGTCCAGCCGGGAGTTCGCCGGCCGCGGGGCTGGCAGCGGATAGTCGGCGGTGGCGATGGCCTGTTCACCCGCGAGCTTGCTTTGGCCGTAAACGCTTTGGGGATTGGGAGCATCGCCCTCGGTGTAGGGCGCAGGTTTGGTGCCGTCGAATACATAGTCGGTGGAGTAGTGCAGCAGCCAGGCCCCAGTCTGGGCGGCATGGTCGGCCAGCACTTGCGGGGCGTCGGCGTTGATGCGCCGAGCAAGGTCGGACTCGCTCTCGGCCTTGTCCACTGAGGTGTAGGCGGCGGCGTTGACGATGAACTTGGGCCGCTCTTGTTGCAGCAGCGCCCGCAGGCCATCGAGATCGGTCAGATCGGCCTGGGCGCGATTCATGGCCCGCACCTCGCCCAAGGGCAGCAGGGCACGGCGCAGTTCCCAACCGACCTGACCGTCGGCCCCCAAGAGCAGAATGCGTGGGGCTTGCGTGATTCGATTCATTCTGAACCTCCGCGCTGCCCGCCTGGCTGTTGAGCATGCAAAAGGGTTCTTTCCCCCTTCGGAGAGACCCCCTTGAGGTACAAAGTATCAGGGGAAAGATCAATTTCATCGGTCCAGACAACGACACCATTTTCCACATGAGCGCGCATAAATGCCCCCGGCTCTTTCAGGGGCGAATAAGCAGGATAGTCAAGGTAAGGACGCATATCGAAACGCCGGATCTCTCCCGTTTCAAACTCTGCTTCCAAAACAAAATCCGGCTTTGCTTCAACTTTGATCACATCGGGCGTCATAATGGTCACCTCAGTGCAATGGGTCGATCTTGAAAGGCGTCTGGCCGGTGCTGGCCAGATACCAATCCGCCATCAAATCATCCTGGTGCAACTCAACCCAAGCCTGAACCAACTTCATCTGCCGATTGGGCAATGCCCTGTACGCGGAACCGAATGACGCCGCCCAGCCCGCCAAAGGGCGGCCCCGCAAATATGGAGACCGCTGCGGCTCGGTGACGGCGCTGGCCGCGCCTTTCCGGGACCAGGCGCAGAGGGTCTCGGTCATGCTCTACGGCAAACAGCGCGAGGTACTCGCCTACGATCAGGTCTTTATGCTCAAAAACCTGCGCTGCCCAGCGCGGGTCGTCTGGGTCTTCCGCAAGACTCAGTGGGTGGCCTTCTTCACCACAGACCTGACCCTCTCGGTCACCCAGATCATCGAATACTATGGCGCCCGCTGGAAGATCGAGGCGGGCTTCAAAGAAATCAAACAGGAAATCGGCAGTGCCCGCAGCCAGATCCGTACCGCCGATGCGGTCACGAACCACCTCCATTTCTGCCTGCTGGCCACGACGCTGACCTGGATCTACGCGGAGCGCATCGAGGCTAACCCCGAGCGCCGCCATATCGTCAAAGGCCGGACCAGTTTTGCCTTCTCCGACGTCCGTAGACTCATCGCGGACGAAGCACTCTCCGACCATTTTCTGGGGCTTTGGCCTCATCTCTGCCAACCCCTCCATAAATCATTCACCAAGGTGCTCATGCGTATGGTGGCTTGAGGTTTGGCGATCAGCAAAATGTGAAATTCAGTGAAACTTCAGTTTACTAATAGCTAGCCCGGAAATGGCTATGCCAAATAAGGTGATACCAATCAGCGCAGCAATAGTGTAACCTAAGTGGTAGTAACTGGGCACAGAAGAACCAAAATAGCCGTGATGAAAATAATCTACCGCATCAATCAACGGAAAATATAACAAATAACTACGGTAAGGTTCAGGAACAATAAATGTCGGAAGAAATATACCACTAAAAGGCAGCATTAGGTAGAGAATGATATGCGACACCTTTTCGATTGTTTCGCTTAGCTCTGCAAGTGCAGCCATGATGAGCACAAAACCAAAAGAAAACCAGATAACCAGTAAATAGCCCAACTCCATTGTGAGAATGTTAGCAGGTATATGACAAATACCCAGCACAATTAAAACTGGAAAAAGAAATAAAAAAACACCCATAGCGCTAGAAAATTCTAGTAATATTCGCGAATAAATAATATCCATAGGGCGTATAGGCTGATGATGCAAAAGAGATCGGTTCACTTCAATGGCTTTAGTAACACGTCCTGTACCGTTGCGCCAAAATAACAAGGTTGGATAACTGACAGCCATATATTCTGCAGGACTTATTCCGTAAGGATAATTACCTTCTATAAACGAAAAAATAATCATCACCCCCACCACAAACATGGCAGGCTCGGCAATCATCCACAGCATTCCCAGCCCTTCGCGACCAAAGCGCGTGACCGTTTCCCGCAGCATCAGCGCCCAGATTACCCGCAGTTGCAGGCGGAGCTGATACCAGAAGGTTTCCTGACCGGCCTTAGCGTTCATGGTGCTCCTTGATGCCGGCGTAGAGAATGCTCAGCACCCCCCAGATCATGAGCGAGACAATCAGTACCGCCAGAATATCCTCAAAGCGCTTGGGCTCCTGGGGCGCATCGGGCAGGTTGGGGCGGCTGATGGTTTCCAGATAGAGTTCCCGTTTCTGGGCGGTCATCCGCGCCTGTTCCAGGGAGGTGACGGCAGCTTCCAGGAGTTTTTGGGCGAGGAGCTGGTTGACGGTCAGGCGCTCGAATTCAATGTCCTTGCTGGCCAGAGATTGGCGGTCGCCGGTAACCTTGGCCTGTTCGGCGGCGATCTGCCTCTGCAGAGCCTGTATGCTGCTTTTCAGGACCGGTATCTGCGGGTTGGCGGGCGCATGGGCCATGATGGAGGACAGTTCGGTCTGTTGGGTGATGAGCTGATCCTGCAAGCGGCTGACCATGCCCAACTGCAGGCTGCTTTGCGCGGGCGGGCTGAACACCCGGTGGTTATTGCGGTATTCCGCCAGCGCCAGAGTCGCATCGCGCAGGGAGCGTTTGGCCTGTTCAACATCCTGCTTGGCATAAAATACCGCCCGGCTGCGGGCGGTGGCGTTGAGCTGGTTGACAATGTCCTGACTTTTCTTCAGAAGAAAATCATTGATTTTCTGGGCATCTTTGGCGGTATAGGCCCGCACCTTGAGCTCACTGATACCATTGGTACTATCCAGGGTATCCGCCACCATGCTCTGGTAGTAGCGCTATAAGCGCACATAGGAGGTATAGGGATAAAACACCCCGCCGAAGCGGTTGAATATATCAATCTCGCTGTTCCCGTAAATCTGCTTGAGAGGATAGAGCTTATTGACGGCCATCATGCCGTCCCAGGAGGCAATGAAAGAGCTGATGGTTTGCGCGGCACTGGTGGAATTGCTGCCCCCCAGGTTACTGAGCAAAGAGGCTAGCCCACTGCTGCTGACTCGCTGGTTGGGGCTGTACACCACAAAGCGGGCTTCGCTGATATAGATAGGTGATGCAATCAGACCGAAGTACAGGATAGACAGGCCCGTAGGAACCAAAACGATCCAGATGAACAGCTTGTTGAGGTTTTTGATGCGGTTCCAGAGGGACTTCAGCACGCAGCGGGTTCCTGTGTAAAATTGCAATAATTAACCAACATCAGCATTCCGCCATCGCGGAGCGCAAGCCAAGATGCTCTACAAAAGGCTCAAAATCCCTGTCACTGTAGAGCAGCGATAAATCATCTTCGATGCAGCGCGTGGCGATGATCGTATCGATGGTTTTTCGAATCGTCACCCCTTGCGTCCTCAACGCCCGAAAGTTTCGGGCTGCTTGCAGGGCAATATCCTTCCCACCAAGCACTATGATATCCAACGAGGTCAGCAGCTTTCTGGCCAAATTGAAGTCTTTCTCACTGCGAAAGCCCTGCAGAACCTCTGCCAGAATCAGATCCCCCAGCCCCAGCGGCTCGCTGCTCAACAGGCTGTCAAGCCGCTCGCTTTGCGGGGTTGTAGTGCCTCTGAAAAAATCAACCCAAACGCTGGAATCGACCACAATCACTGGTCGCTTCTCATGGCATTCAGGTCACCGTCCCAGGGCAGCTTGCCCCGGAAACGGCGCAGTTGTTCTTGTTGCCGTAGCCTCAACAACGTGCGCAAGCCCATTTCCACAGTCTCTTTCTTGGTCTTCAAGCCGGTCAGCCGGAGAGCATCGCTCATTAATTGGTCATCGATTTCTATATTGGTGCGCATAATATGTACCAGTTATGTGTCTAGTACACAATTTAGCGCCTTGACAGCCGACTGTAAAGCCGTTGGCTATGGCGTTTTTAATACGAGTATAGAGGGGCTTCAGCACGCAGCGGGTTCCTGTGTATGGGAATGTTCAGATTCAGGCTGTAGGGGCAGTTAGCGCCTCAGCGCGACCATAGATGTCATCAAAACGGACAATATCGTCTTCGCCCAGGTAAGCACCGCTTTGCACTTCGATGAGCACCAGATCGATCATGCCGGGATTTTCCAGTCGATGATGACAGCCTGCAGGAATATAGGTGGACTGATTGGTCATGATGAGCTTTTCTTCGTGGCCGTTGACGATGCGGGCGGTGCCGGACACCACAATCCAGTGTTCGCTGCGGTGGTGGTGCATCTGCAGAGAAAGCTTTTCGCCCTTTTTGACGACAATGCGCTTGATTTTGAAATGTTCGCCTTCTTCCAGGGTGGTGTAGGTGCCCCAGGGGCGGTGGACGGTGGTGTGCAGATCAACAGTGCTGTGTTTGCGGGATTTGAGGCGCTCGACAATGGTTTTGACTTCCTGATCGCGACTGCGGTCGGCCACCAGCAGGGCATCGGGGGTGTCCACAATCAGAATGTCTTGCAGGCCGAGGACGGCGGTGAGGCGGTCGGGGCTTTGCACCACGCAGTTTTGGGTGTCCACCAGCACACAATCGGGGGCGTGGACCTGGTTGCCGTCGGCATCCTTGGCAATCAGGGAACCGTAGCCACTCCAGGCACCCAGATCATTCCAGTCAAAGCCTGCTTCGACCACGGCCACATTGGGGGCTTTTTCCATGACCGCATAGTCAATGGAAATATCCGGCGCCTCCTTGAAGGCACTGCCCAGTTCCCAGGTGTCGCCGTTGCGGCTGGCACCGTCCATGGCGCTTTGCACCGCTTCCAGCACTTCCGGGGCATATTGTTGCAGGGCACTGAGCAGACTATCGGCGCGCATGCAGAACATGCCCGAGTTCCAGAGATAATGGCCGCTGTCGAGGTAATCCTGGGCGGTAGATTGATCGGGTTTTTCGACAAAGCGGGCGACCTGATAGCCGCCTTCCAGAGCAGTCCCCTTCTGGATGTAGCCGTAGCCAGTTTCCGGCGCAGTCGGCGTGATGCCAAAGGTGACCAGATAGCCTTGCTGGGCGAGATCCGCTGCCTTTTGGACGGCTTCGGCAAATTGGGACTGGTCCTGGATCAGATGATCGGAGGGCAGCACCAGCAGAATGCTGTCCGGCCCGGCGACTTCCTGTGCCCAGAGGGCAGCGGCGGCCATGGCGGGGGTGGTGTTGCGTCCGGCGGGTTCGAGCAGGTAGTGGACATTATGGACCGTCTGACCGTGAATCCGGGCGCATTCGGCAAAGGTGTCGCGGGTCAGAAAGTAGTAATCGCGGTTGGTGACGGTCAGCAGCGGAGCATCGCCTTTGATGTCAATGACCCGGCGCAGGGTTTTCTGGATGAGACTTTCGCCATCGGGCAGGGTCACAAAGGGCTTGGGGAAAGACTTGCGCGACAAGGGCCAGAGGCGGGAACCGGTGCCACCGGAAAGAATGACGGGTACGATGCGCATCATCTGTTTCCTCATTTGCGGTTAAATCTGCGGTGGATGACCAAAGCATTTTTGTTCGGGTCATCTTGCCTGAAATATAGCCGATAACGCAAGTTTATGATGGCTACGTATGGAGTCGGCAGCAGATGTTGCCGAACAGTTAATAAAGGTATATTTTCTATACCATGATTTCTTTTGAATTTGACGAACAGAAAAGCTTGAGCAACCTGCAAAAACATGGGATTGATTTTGTTCAGGCACAAGCACTCTGGAATGATCAGGACTTGATTGAAATTCCTGCAAAAACAGTAGATGAACCACGGTCCATGGTCATAGGCAAAATCAAAGGCAACCACTGGTCAGCAGTCATCACATACCACAACAAACGCATCCGAATCATCTCTGTTCGTCATGCACGTACTGAGGAGGTCAACCTGTATGAAAGCAAAGAAATTTGATATGGACTTTGACAACGGCCTGGATGTAAGTGGAGCGTTGAACATGGTCAAGGCGCACCGCCCCCTACAAAAACAAAAAAGGGTGAATGTAGACTTTCCTAACTGGATGATCGAATCACTTGACAAAGAAGCCAGCCGTTTAGGTGTAACCCGTCAATCCATTATCAAAATTTGGTTGTCAGAACGTCTTGAACAGCAGCATAAGTTGTCCACTCCGCAGACCGTCCGCCAGCGATAAACCCACCCCATCATTCTTGCTTAACTGGGGTTAACGGGATAAAGCGATTGCGCGGCAGCATCCAGAGTCCGCGCAGCACTGTCCAGCGGACGGATAGTGTAAACCATTCAGGGTGTTACATGCTGGACATGGCGCTGGAAAGCGCACTGGAAAGCGCGCTGCAACGCAGGGGTGGCCGATTCTGGTGTATCCAGCGCCTCCAGAAACGCCGCGTAATCGTCTTGCGACAAGGTCGTGGATTCATGCGCGCGCACAACAGACTGCGCATGGGCAACAGCGTCTCTCAACACGAATTCAGATACACTCACTTGCCTGTAGGCCGCTGCTTTATCAAGCAAACGACGGGTGCTTTTATCACAACGAATGTGCAAAAGGGTATCTTTGGTCACCGTGGACATAATTCATCACTTGTGAATATTTTGTGAAATATAATAAGCCAATATACTTACGCGTCCTGAAATTCTGAAGACTAATCCAGATGGACGATATTTTCTGAATCGACAGCAATAACTTCAGGATGTGGGCGGAGTCGAGCCGGTTTGCTGTCTTGCTGGCGGGTATCAATAGTTTCAATTTCCGTCTGGAGCATCTGATCCAGATTTTTTGGCAAAGTGAAACGGCCTTTCCCGAGCCCTAAAACACGAGGTTTTGCTGACTCATTCAAGGAAACCAGGCGGGCAACCGGTTTACCTGCCCTGGCTATAATGATTTCCTCTCCAGAGGCGGCCTGATCCACATAGCGGGAAAGCTGGGTTTTGGCTTCGTGCATGTTGATGATTGGCATGGCTACCTCCTCCATGCAGAAATATAATGAGCCCAGTTTAGTCCCGTCAGGTGCGGCAGGCAATCTCCAGCGCCCGCACCCCCAGCTCTTCGACGGCGATTTCCAGGTGTCGGGGTGTGGCCTCGGGGTAGCGGGAGGACCAGAGCCAGTAGTCGGTGCGGCCATCGGTAAACTGCTGTTCGGCGTAGAGCTTTTCCAGAATGGGGACATGATCGCCGTAAAAGCCGAGCACACTGGGGCGCGCCAGTTTAGGCAATTCATCCATGAACTGCCGGAGCATGGCCCCTGCGTTGCGGACGTGACGCAGGTAAATGGCGAGGTCATCAGCACTGACCGGAGGTTCCTGGAGAAGCAGGATTTTCTTTTCTTCGGCGCTGATGCTTTCCAGATGCAGGGGGCCGTGATTTTCCATGGTGATGATGAATACAAAGGTCGGCTGAGTGGCGTCCTGGAGGATTTTCAGGGTCTTGCTGGCTACGGCCAGATCGCCGGTGTAGGGGCCGCTGCGGTCTTCCGGTGTAAAGTCGGCCACATCGATAAACTGGTCAAAACCCAAGAGCGGATAAATGGTATTGCGGGCATAAAAACTGGAGGGATAGGGATGAATGCACAGCGTGCGATAACCCCGGGCCTTGAGCCGCCAGGCGAGGCTGGGCAGAGGCCGGCGGGCTAGAAAGCGGTAGGGCTGGAACTGATGAATGCCTAGACTGGCCGGTGACCATCCCGTCAGCAGGCTGAATTCGGTGCGGATGGTATTGGCCCCCCAAGGCGGCACGCGAATTTGCCCGCTTTGCACGCAATGCTGCGCGGCTGCGTCAAAATCCTTGAATACTTCCGGGGCGACCTGCGGCCAGAGGCGGCGGATATCAAAAAACGATTCACTTTGCACGATGACCAGATGGCCGGATGCCGGGTCATTGGAGAGGTCCGACGCCGGAAGACTTTCGAGGCGCGTACGCTGCTGATCAACAGTACAGGGTTCAGAGAGCGGCCCAAAAGGCCGGGCGGCAGGTACGACAATGGGCGCCCGCTCGGCCCAGCCATATTGCCAAAGGCTGGGAGCAAAACCCATGTCGCGAATATCTTTGCCGGGCTGGAGGCTGGGGGCGTCGGACCAGCGGGTGCCGATCCAGAGCAATCCTGCGGCGACCAGCAAGGCGAGGCAATTATATTTCAGAAACAGCAGCCAGGGCATGTGTGCGGTGATGGGAGCTTCGGCCCAGAGGGCGGCAGCAATGACCGCTACCGCAATGAAACCCAGGGCGATGGCTCGCCACAAGCCCAGAAAGGGCAAATACAGGCGGGGATGCTTGATGGCATCGGTGAAGTATTCAAAATCCATGAATACAAAGGGTTCGCGGAGGCTGGCTTCCTTGGCATTACCCACCAGCACCACCGCCAGCCAGATCCCCAGGGCAGCCAGGGCGGCAAAAATCGGGCGCTGCACCACCAGCAGCAAGAGGGTAAACAGCAGTAGCCATAGACCCCCGTGAATCAGATAGGTCCATAGCTTGCGTCCTGTCAATCGCGGGCAGGGATGAACCAGCGCCTCGACCGCCAGGGAAGCCAGGCCGCCGATGCCCAGACAGCAGGGCCAGATGATTTCAGTCATGGTGCCCACTGTAGCCCATCAGGCCGACAATCCAGATAGAGATACTGGCGGGCAACACCGCCAGCCACCAGGTGCCAAAATTGAGCGGGAAGGGAAAACTGATACGCGCCTTGTTCCGGGCCAGACCGTTGCGAATGAGCGTGGCGGCACGCGGGGGCTGCATCAGAAAAGGCTTGGGGCCGGGCATTTCCCGGCACATGGCCGAATCCACATAACCGGGCATGATGACCGTGACCTCGGTGCCTTCCTTGGCCAGCCAACCGCGCAGGGCTTCGCCATAGGCCTTGATGGCCGCCTTGGACGCGCAGTAGCTGGGGGTGACGGGCAGCCCGAAGTAGCCCGCCAGAGAACTCATCAGCGCGATCTGTCCGGCATGGCGCTGGCGCATGGCGGGCAGGACGGCATCTACCAGCACCCGGGTTGCCTGCAGATTGACGGCCATCAGGGCTTCAGCTTCTTCCCAGACTTCGCCGGACTCATCGGGGCCGGTATTGATGTTCATCCCGGCATTGGCGATGACCAGGTCCAGAGGGCCTTCTTTTTCGCAATCCGCCACCCAGGCCCGTAACGCGGCGCTGTCACGCACATCAAAACTGCGCTGGGTGACTGTGGCCCCCTGCTGTTGAGCAGCCTCGACGATCTTGTTGAGTTTATCCCGATTGCGGCCATGCAGATGCAGGGTTACGCCGGATTGCGCATAAGCGGTGACGAGGGCGGCACCAATGGCGCTGGTCGCTCCGGTAAGGAGGATGGTTTGCGGAGATCGTTGCGACATAAGAGTTCCTCTATGGGGGACTGTGATAATGTGAGGCGTTCGACCGCCGTATCCAGAGCCAGATGGATGCCGGTATCGCAATAAAATCCGCCGTTGATCTGGGTCGTATGAATCAGCACCCGGCGAAACGCCGACCAGAGGTCCGGGTCGGGAGACTGTGGGGCTTGCCAGAATTCTGCCAGACTTTGCTGGCTGGTAAGACCGGGGACATTGTACACCGGGTTGGCGAGGGTGATCACCGGCTTGCCCACCTTCAGCGCCCAGGTGCCGACGGTGCTGTTGATGGTCACCACACCGGCACAATGTTCCAGGAACAATTCAAGATTCCCGTAATCATAATAGTGAACGCGATCGGCCATGCCGAGTTTCAGGGCCAAGTTCTGCACAAATTCTTCGTAGGGTAGAATGCCGGGGTCCAGGGGATGATTTTTGACCACCAGATGCAGGCTTTTATCCGCATACTGCTGGAAAGAATCGAGGCTTTGGCGGATGAAGTCATAGGTGTCGCAAAACGCCGAATGGCAGGTGATCTGACTGTCGCTGTAGAGCTGCAGGGGCAACAGGAAAAAGGGCTGCCCCCTTTCGATGAATTGATAGTTGCGCGCCAGGTCGCTGTTGAGGCGGCGGCGTACCTTGGGATAGCGCCGTACATACCAGAAATATTCGCGCACCGGATGCACCGGGGCATGGTGGCGATAATGGCGAAAGGCGATCGGATTGAGAATATCGCCACTGTGGTAGAGCACATCATGAAGAGCGCGCATGCGGAACTTGCCCAGAAAGGGCTGACTGCTATCGGGGATGGGCACGCGTTTGACCACCTCCCGATACCAGTCCGGGTCCTTGGGAAGCTGGGAGTGACCATTGACGCCGCCACGTTCCAGGGTCAGCCAGTAGGGCCGCAAATAGCCTTCTTCAAACACATGCACCCTAATGCCCAGGCTCTTGGCGAGGGGATGGACGGCCAGATGCACCGGACGCTGATCACCGAAGAGGACCACATCGGTGATATGCTCACGGCGCAGATGCGCCTCTAGAAAGTCTGGAAGCTGATCCGGCCGACCATGAAAACGGGTCGCCTTGCGCGGGAACCAGTACACCAGGTCACCGCCGCAGAACTGGATCTTTTGCACTGAATGGCCGCGCTGCAGCAGGCGATCTGCCAGCCGCGCAAAAAACGGGCTGGCCACGCCTTGCAGGAACAGGAAATTTTTCATCGCACCCCCACCACCTGACGCAGCAGCAAGCGAAACGCCTTGCGCCAGATGGGCAGATGATAGTCGCTGCTGCCATGACGCTGGGCATGCAATGCGCTGACTGCTGCTTCAGGACTACAGAGGCGCTGTTGCCGGGGATAAATGTAGCGGGGGTAGAGAATCAATGCGGCAGCGACCAGGGCATCCAGACTGAGCTTGCGCTGCCGCCGGGGAATGGGCTGCCGGTCTGTGGTCAGGCCCCAGCCCGCATAAAAGGGACTGCCGTAACAGGTCACGGGAATATTGCGCAGTAATGCCTCAAACCCGGCTGCAGAGGTCATGACATGCACCTGATCGACCTGGGTCAGCAACTGATGCATGCTGACATCTTCGACCACTTCGTCACAGAACTGCTGGGCCTTGGTTTCCTGAGCACCTGCTTGACGCAGTCCGGCGCGGACATCCGGGTGGGGTTTATAGACGATGTAGGCGTCGGGATGCCGCTCCCGCACCTGGCGGAGCAGGTTCAGATTACTCCGGGTAGCGGCACTGCCCAGGGCGATGCTGGCGTCACTTTCCACCTGGCCGGGCACAAGAATGACGGAGATTGGCGGGGGCATTGCCGATGCCGTGGAGGCTGGCGCGTTTGCCGGAGAGTTACGGTCTGCTGGCCGATGCCAGTTACCCTGCCCCACATTGTATTTGGTGAGTCCCAGGGTCACGATTTGCGCCCGCAAGGCCCGGGCCCGATCCAGCAGGGGGGCATCAAAATCATGGGTGGCGAGGATTTGTTCCAGGTCCGAAGGCTGGCTGGCATCGTAATACAGGCCACTGTGGTCAAAACAGTAAGATAGAGGCGCAATCAGATCCGCACCCAGGCCGATGGAGCGTAGAAAGCCATCCTCCACCCGAATGACGGGATGATCCGCCGGAGCCTTCTGCGTGCCCCAGAGCAGCAGGGTCGCCCCCGCCGGAGCCTGATGTACATGGCGGATAAAATGCAGGCGACTCTCCGGCAGAAACGCCCGCAATGGCCCCTGTTTCCAGGCCGAAAATCCGAGGGCATATAACTCGGCCGGCATTTTTTCTGATGCGATGCTGATAGGCTGGTTCTCCTAGGAAATATGGGTTTTCAGGGCGCTCAGGCTGTAGTGCAGATCTTCAGGCGTATGTTCGACGTTCAGAAAAAAGCGGAGACGCGCCTGTTTTTCCGGAACCGCTGGATAGAGGATGGGCTGCACATGCACTCCCTGCTCCAGCAGGGCGGCAGACAGCCGCACCGCCTGCAGGGAGCTGCCGACAATCAGCGGGGTAATGGCATACCCGCTACTCAGGCCGGTGTCCATCTGTAGTTGCCGGGCAACTTCCAGAAAATAGCGACCCCGTTCTTGCAAAGTGCTGACCCGCTCCGGTTCCTGTTGGAGGATATTCAGTGCGGCAAGGGCGGCGGCGGCCAGGGGCGGGGCCAGACCCACGCTGTAGAGAAAACCCGGCGCCAGATAGCGGAGATTGTCAATCAGGGCCTGTTCCCCGGCGATATATCCCCCACAGGAAGCCAGGGTTTTGCTCAGGGTACCCATCCAGATATCGACTTCGTGGGGATCGACATGAAAATGCTCGGCAATCCCCCGGCCTCTAGCCCCCATCACCCCGAAGGAATGGGCTTCATCCACCATCAGCCAAACCTGATGCTGTTTTTTCAGGGCGATGAGCCGGGGCAGGTCGGGAAAATCACCATCCATGCTGTACATGCCTTCTACCACGATGAGGACCCGCTCGGCCTGACGGCGCTGCTGGCGCAACAGGGCATCCAGGGCTGCCAGATCATTGTGGGGAAAGCTCAGGCGCCGGGCGCCGGACAGCAGGCGCTTCGGAGGGCAGATACGGGAGTCAGGATTGGTCTGTTTAAATCCACGTTAATAGTTCAAAATCAGTACCATATAATATAAATTTCTGCCCGATATGACACCGTTGTCGCCATGTAACGTCACATGATGTCAGTTTTTAACGTCAACCCTTGAGAAAGTACAAATTTTATGATTTTGACCATTGGCCGCATTATCTGATGATTTTTAAGCGCATTCCAGACAACTTCCAAATTGGCCGCTCCTAAGGCTCCTCACGGCAGTGGCAATACTCAAATACAAAGCATGCACTATGCCAAACCACGTAACTTCATATAGGCCTTGCGCGGGTCTACGATGGATAAATTTTCGACCATACCCAGCGCCAGCAGCGCTTTGTCGCCGGTGACAGACCAATCTGCACCTGCGGCCAAAGCTGCCGCGATAATCCAGGCATCATCGGGGTCAGGAATGCCAGGGCTCGGCTGCTCTGCTTCTGCCACGATCCAGGCATAGCGATGAAAAAAATATCGGCTTCTACCAGAGCCTGTGCATCCACTGCAAACTTATCCCGTGCAATTCGCCTAAACTCCGCATGTATTCTGGGATCGAGCATGATGACCAGACGCTCATCGCACGCCAAGATATTTAGCAAATCGGCGCACAGCCCACGCCCGAAACGTCCGGCAAGCCAGACATTAGTGTCGACAAAAACCTTCATGAAAAATCACGGAAAAAGTCTTCATCGCTCAAATAACCAGCGCGTTCTGCGTAGGGCTTGAGCAAAGCACGCGAACGATTGAGTTCATTCAGCGCAGCCTACCTGCGCAGCATCTCGCGCACCACATCACTTTTACTGCGGTGCGCACTTGCTGTCATGCGGGTTAATACCGCGTCTAGTTCGTCATCCAGCCGTATGGTCAGTGTAGTCATGTCTCACAAAGAATAGTATACGCATTCCCGTCGCGCTATCATATCTTCGCTCATCTGCTCCACTTCGATGGCCTCATGGCGGACCACCACATTTCCGCGATGATCATAATCTAGGTTGGCCTCCTATCTGGAGTGTCCCCGGGTTTCAGGGTATTTCACTTTGGGTACCCTTGTTGGGATAGACCCGCAAGCTCCGAGTCAGTCCGATTCATACTTTGTTGGCAAAAATACCTTTTGGGGTTAATGGCTGTTGAAAAACCCGTCTGATAGGTTATAGTTTTCCTATGAAAGTCTGCACACATCGCGGGTTATTGATTGCCGTTTTGACGCGCAATGAGCACTGCCCACCGCATGTGCATGTTGGAACAAGTGATTGGAATGCACGCTTTGAATTCAGCTTCTGGCACAACGGGGTACGTCTGTGGGATGTGATGCCTACCCAAGAATCACCTTCCGCAGGGCTGCTGGAAGAGATTCGACAAACGATAAAGAGGGCCGAGAACCTGCACCGCGCCCGGAAACTCTGGTGGCAGAGTCGCCAAACCCTCTGTCTGGAGAATTTACTTTGGGACACCACTGCTCAAACAGCGGTAATCCCAAAAGGCGCGCACCCTGGTACAGTTCAGATTGTATCCGGTCGTTTTGATGACGTGCGAAATATGACGGTTTTGCATTTGGCAGGCGCCCCCTTGCCCTTGGAGATCCAATTATGACGATTCAAGCAAAAAATGGTTTTGACGAAGCGGTGACGCCCGAAGTGTTGCAGCGGGCTGTGGCTTTAGGGCGAAGTCGCCATAGGGGGAACATTCATGCCCTCTCCTTGCACTATCTGCCGGACAAGCGTGCGCTGATGATCACCTTTGGTGACCAGACAGCCATCGTTCTGCCCGTAGAGAACTATGCTGAGCTTACCGGGCTCACGGAGAAGGAACTCCAGCAACTGAGTTTATGTTTTGCTGGCAGTGCGTTATGCCTCAATGATCGCGATTTGCACGTTTCTATCGCCGGACTGATGGCCGCGAGCCAACCGCTGCTGGAAGCGGCAAGAACGGTAACGGCTTCTTATAACGGTAGCTTGAGAACGCTCGCAAAGGCGGCTGCATCTCGTGAGAATGGCAAGAAAGGTGGGCGCCCGCGATCGTTAACCCATCCCGGATTGGTGTAAGAACGGGTAACAAACGGCGGGCCGGTAATGCGGCCTCTGCCGATCTGAGGTGTCCTGACTGAGCATCAGGCGGTACGGAAAAAACGTCGGGTCAGGCGTCTCCAGGCGTCAGACACTCGGGATATGGTCGTCGTGACATGCCAATGATTCCTGCAGCCGTTGCGATTCTTTTTGCGCCTCAGCCAGGAGTTGATCCCCGTCATCAGGCGGATACCCGCTTTCCAGCATCTTGCGAAACACCTGGTAGGCGTCATCGCTGCTTTCATAAGCGCGTTTGGTGTCTTCGTCATTCACCCATGCGTAGACGATCACCTTGCTTGGGGCGTGGTAGCGGAAGAATAGTCGGTACTGCTGGAAGAACTTGGCCCGAAACCAGTGCTTGTAATCGTCACCGAGCGTCCTACCCTGGCGGTACTCCGGTCGCGTCGGGTCTTGCGGGATGACGTCGAACGCCAGCTTGGTGATCGCGGCCAGCCGTTTGCTGGCGTTCTTTTTTACGTACCCGGCCGGGTCCTTCTGCTTCAGAGTCTCGACCTGCTGCGCCAGCCCTTCGATCTGCGCCAGGAACAGTGGATGAGCGAAGACCGTCCAGCCATGAATGACCAAGGGCTCAGGCTTCCCTGCTCATTCATCGTCTTCCGACAGAGCGGCATCGAGATCGACATCGACGCCGCCGACCAGCGCCTGGATGCGTTGGACGAGGCCAGCATCCACAACTTGCAGCCGCTCGGGATGGCGAGTGATGTCAGCGGCCAGGAAGCGGAGGAACTGACTAAGCACCGGGTCGTCACCGTCCAATGCTTCAACGCGCGTCAGCACCACCTCTCCGCTGGGGCGAATGGTGTAGTGGATCTTGTCGCGCTTGCCCAGCTTGAGGGCACGACGCACGGTTTCTGGCACCGTGGTCTGGTAGCGATCGGTGAGTGTGGATTCGACTTCGAGGGTCGCGGCCATGGCAGTCTCCTGTGGATCTGGGTTGACGCCTGAATGGTAATGCAGTCGCATTACCATGTCAATGCGGTTTTTACTTACGGCTGGCGTGGCGGCCGTTGCCATGTGATCATCGACGTTACACGGCGTCCAGACCATAACCACCATCCGCCCCCACAACAGGCCCGCCGTGATAAGGCGGACCTCCCCGTAGTCCTTACGGTCATCCTCGCGGGTAAAATGCTTGCCCGCAAAGCCCAATGGGGCGTCCTCAAAATCCAGCCCACCTCAGTTCCTTCGCCACCTCCTGGAACACTTTCAGCTCATCCTTGTCGATATTGGCACGTTCGTTCTTGCCAAATCCAGTAAGAGGAAGAAACCAGCGATCCGCCATCTTGGTAGCCACGATGGCACCTGGCTCCGCCACGCTTGCCCTGTCCGGGCAGGGCGACCCGCTTTTTCACCACATGGCCGCCCAGGTCTGCATCGACGAGTCCTTGGGCCATCTCGGAGACGGCATCGCACAGGGCATCATCTGTCAGTTCTGCTTTTCGCATCCAGCACGTGAAAGTTCGGGTGCGGAACACGCTTCTCATCGGCAGCGCACACCACTTAGTGCAATAGATATCCAGTCAAGTTCCCCGCTTGGGTCCCTTTAGCGTATCTGCCACCCGCTGGAGTGGGCTCCTGGAAAAACTGGTCAGTCGTAGAAATCGCCACACTGGAATGGGTTCATTGGTATAATCATCGGAAAGGGAAGCTGCGTCAGGTTGCACAAAAGTAGCACTCCTGTTAAATTATTACATGCTTTGGTGGATCAGGTTAAAAAGGAGCTTTCTGCTATGTTAATCACAAAGATTCGCAAGCAAGGTGGCGCTGCTGTCGTTACGCTCCCCGCAGAGGTATTAAGGCAATTGGATGCTGGCATTGGCGAGGAATTGGGTATCGAGGTTTCCCAACACATGCTCATTATGCGGCCAGCACGCGGTGAGCGACGGCGCTATAGCTTGAGAGAATTATTTGCTGGTGTCACCGAGCAAGACATGCTTGACCTCGCGGAAGACACCGTCTGGGCCAGGGAGGGTGCTCCCACCGGGAGGGAGTTGATTTGATCGGACGGAAGATCCCATCCCCTGGTGACGTGTACTGGATTAATCCCAATCCAACGGCAGGAAACGAAATCCGGGATCGGCACCGGTTCGTGGTCATCACGCCCACCGAAATCAATAAGCTGGGTTTGGTGACTTGCGTGCCAATTAACAGTGGGGGCAATCATGCCAGACTGAACGGATTGATCGTGGCCATCGCGGGGCACGACACGACGGGTGTGGCCGTCTGCAACCAGATGCGTACCTTCGACCTGCACGCCAGAGCGGGTGATGTGCAGTACGTTGAAACACTAGACCAACAAACCACGCGCGAGATTATCAACCGGGTAACTAGCATTCTTGATCCAGCGTGACGTGATGGCCAAACTCTGCACATTTCCGGGAAAGCCGAAGAAGGGGATTGATACAGAAACCATGCGCACCAATTGCCGTGAACCAAACAGCACATGGGCACCATTTGGGCACAAAAAAACCGGCACGCAGCCAGTCATCTTGTAATACATTGATTTTATTGGTGCGCAGTACTGGATTCGAACCAGTGACATTCTGCTTCAGGGTCTCGACCTGCTGCGCCAGCCCTTCGATCTGCACCAGGAACAGTGGATGAGCGAAGACCGTCCAGTCATGAATGACCATGGGCTCAGGCTTGAGGTGTCCTGACAATAGTGGACAGTCCCGTTTCAAGCGGCCACCATAGCTTTGACTATCGGCTCGACATCGATGGTTTCATGGCGGACCTCCACATTTCCGCGATGATCATAATCCAGGTTGCCACCAATCTGGGCTGCCCACGGGATTCAGGGTACCTCAGTTAGAGTGGATATGGACACCATGGACAAGCTCTGCAAGCTCTTCAAATGTGGCGTTGGCGATATTTTTGAGTATATAGATGGTCCCGATAGCGATAATCCCTGAATTGTTCAGTAGATTTCATTGTTTTTCGATGAAATTTATCGATTTTCGAGGAGGGCACGAGAGCTAATGGTCAAAACTAGCTATTGTTTGGATAGAATCCTCAATGCGTGGGCACATTTTGGGCACAAAATGGGCACCATTTGGGCACAAAAAAACCGGCACGCAGCCAGTCATCATGTAATACATTGATTTTATTGGTGCGCAGTACTGGATTCGAACCAGTGACCTTCGGCTTCGGAGGGCAGATACGGGAGTCAGGATTGGTCTGTTTCAATCCGCGTTAATAGTTAAAAATCAGCATGATATAATATAAATCCTGCCCGCTATGACACCAATCGCCGCCATATAACGTCACATAATGTCAGTTTTTAACGTCACTCCTTGAGAAAGTACAAATTTTATGATTTTGACCATTGGCCGCGTTATCTGATGATTTTTACGCGCATTCCAGACAACTTCCAAATTGGCCGCTCCTAAGGCTCCTCA
>NZ_JBYCKQ010000010.1:0-10808 GCF_057473465.1 Acidithiobacillus sp. TH-A117 | reverse complement strand
ACACCCGCTACGTGCGCATGCTTCTGGAAGCCGATGTAGCTCGACCACGTCATCAGCAGTAGCCGAGTATTGTACCCACTCTCCAACGTAAGCAATGAACAGCTTCCGCTGCTTACCTACCAATGGGGATAAGGAGCACGTCGCGTAGCAGAAATCCTGGGGAATCCGCGAGAAGCCAGGATGATACTATTTTGTCCGTTAACACGAGCATCCAGCCTGATCCGAGCAAGCAGCAGCGGGCCTTATCAAAAAGTCCGCTCACGGCTTATTTTTTAATCCTCATGCCATAGGGCTTTTTCACCCAGACGCTGCAAATATTGTGTGTGCAGTGTGGATTCTTCGGCACTGGCCCGAATGATGCGCAATCCGCGCCGCGACGATACCCCGGCAGCGCTTTTTTCGGCCATATCCGGAAGCAATACAGCAGCAGGCGCGGCCAGAGCGGATTCTGCTCCAGACTGGGCATCACTGCCACTCAAGAGGCCCATCATATCCACCTGCCCTCCCGTCATGCCGAGATACACCAGGGCAAGAATTTCGCAATCCAGCAAGGCGCCATGGAGTTCACGGTGGCTGTTATCGACGTTATAGCGACGACACAGACTGTTCAGATCATTTTTCTGTCCGGGATGACGACGTCGGGCATCGAGCAAGGTATCCATCACCTTGTGACTGAGGGGAGCTTTTTTCACGAGCGCCAGTTCATGATTGAGAAAGCCCAGATCAAAGGGGGCATTGTGAATGATCAGCTCGGCATCCCCCAGATACTCCAGAAAAGTATCCACCACTTCGGCAAAAAGTGGCTTATCCTCCAGAAAATCATCCGTAAGTCCATGCACGCGCAGCGCCTCGGGATCACTACCGCGCTGGGGGTTGAGATACTGCTGATAATTGTTGCCGGTCAGACGCCGGTCGATCAACTCCACGGCGCCGATTTCAATCACCCGATGCCCCTGTTTCCAGTCAATTCCAGTGGTTTCGGTGTCCAGCACTATTTGTCGTAAAGCCATCCTTCCCCCTCCTGACGCTGCTTGCCTGCCCCGTACTGATCCATCACCCGGTTGAGCAAGGCATCGACTTGCTCATTTTCAGCATGGCCCGAGTGACCGCGTACCCAGACCCATTCGATCTGATGGGGTGCGGCCACCTGCACCAGACGCTCCCAAATATCCTGATTTTTTACCGGATCACCCCCTGCCGTGCGCCAGCCCCGCTTTTGCCAGCCCGCTAACCATTGGGTCATGCCGTCGCGCAAATAACGCGAATCGCTGACAACCTGCACCCTGGTAGGACGCTTCAGGGCTTCGAGACCGCGCAGAGCCGCCGTCAATTCCATACGATTATTGGTACTTTCCGGCTCAAATCCCCAGAGGACCTTTTCCTGATTTTCCCGGCGCAACCATGCTCCCCAGGCACCGATGCCCGGATTTCCCCGACAGCCGCCATCTGTAAACAATTCCACGATTTTTTCAGACATGATGAATCCCTGTTATGACTGCCCGGCATCCTGATTCAGAGGATCATAAGCTGCCGGCGCTTCGGAGCGCAGCTTGCGCCGCTCCCGACGCATTTTGACCGGGGTCACTGCGCCGACCAGAGGCCGCTCTGGATCGCGACGCTGCGCCAGTAACAAATAGGCATTGGCGCCTGCAGGCCACCAGCGATCGCCCATCAACTCCATCCACTGGGCGTTTTTCTCCAGACCGGGCAGGGTATATTGGAAATAACGGCCCTCCCGTAAGATAAAATCCTGGGTTTCGAGAAGGTGGCGCAGTTTGCCGAGGGGCAGAAAGGGGCGCCGCCAGGGCCAGGCGCGGTCGCGCCGCCACAAACGCCAGCGCCGCATGAAACTCAGACTACCGCCAGGATTGAAATCCATGATCAACACATGGCCCTCGGGCCGCAGCACCCGCCAGCATTCTTCCAGCACAGCTTCGGGATCACTCATGCGCGTCAGGCAAAAAGGCACAATGACCAGATCAAAGCGCATGGCCGCAAAAGGCATCTCCTGACAAGCACCGTAGGCCTGTAAATAAGCTTCTGTGGGGAAAGCAAAGCCATCATTCAGTAACACCCAGGTGCGCCCGGTGCCGGGAGGCATTCCCCAGAACACCGGCTGCCCCAGTTGCAAAATGCTTTCGGGCTGCAGACGATCAATCCAGCGCGGCAGAATATCCCGGGCGCGGTCCAACAGCAGTTGCCCCGCGCCGCTGTCCCACCAGACTGCCGCGCGTAGTTCCTGGGGTCGACTCCGCCGCCCGCGACCCGCCATTTCAGTTCAACCGCTTCACAATATCCAGGCACACCAGCTTACGTGACCCCAAAGCATTACCAGAGTAGGCTTATGGTAACGCGCTTGTGCCGAGAACCAAACATGTCTGTGCATTTCATTCCTGCTTTTGCCGATAATTACATTTATGTGCTGGAGAGCCGCGCCGGAATCTGGGTAGTCGATCCCGGCACCGCCGATCCGGTTTTGTCCTGGCTGGAACAACGCCAGATGAAGCCAACAGCCATTTTATGTACCCACCACCATCCGGACCATACGGGTGGGGTAGCGGCGCTGGCCAGGCATTTTGCAATTCCTGTCTATGGCGCCAATGACCGCATTCCGGCCCTCACGCACCCGGTTCATGCTGGCAAGCTGACCATTGCTTCAGCCGAACTCAATGTTATCGAAGTGCCTGGCCACACCCGGGATCATCTCGCCTATGTCTGGAATCAGTCGCTGTTTTGTGGCGATACCCTCTTTGCCGCTGGTTGTGGCAGGCTATTTGAAGGGACTCCTGAAATGCTGTTTCAAAGCCTGCAACAACTGGCCGCCCTTCCTGCTGCCACCCGCGTCTATTGTGCCCATGAATACACCCAGAATAATTTGCGCTTTGCCGCCTTGGTTGATCCGGAAAACCCGGTCATTCAGCAGCGCCAAATGCTTGTCCGCCAACAACGCGATGCCGGCGAACCCAGCTTGCCGTCGAGCATTGGCCTGGAATGTGCCAGCAATCCCTTTTTACGCTGTCATCTGCCCGCGCCGATCGCCAGTGCCCGACAGTTTGATCCGGACTGTGACGGCCGCCCCTTGTCGGTATTCACCGCCCTGCGGCGCTGGAAAGACCAGTTTTAGCAGCGCTTTCAGCCTGGCCGACGGGATGGGAGACAGTGGAGTTCAAAGCGTTGTTCCCAAGCCGCCCTCAATACCCGGCGCACCATGGCGGCATCCACAGCCTCCAGCTGCTGCAAGGAGGTTTCAGCGGAATGCAAACGCCCCAGATACAACCATTGCCGCGCCAGCCGGCTCATGCGCAGTTCGGCATCTTCCTGGCCCAGTAACAACTGGATCCGCAGGCTGCGTTTGGCCCAATCCATATCTGCCGGGCTCGGGCCTTCCCTTAAAAGCTTCGCCAACACTTCCGCCATAGCCTTGCCTGCTTCACGGGCCTTGTCTTCGGGAGTGGCTATGTACAAGGACCACTCGCCGCAGTCGCGCAAGGCATCCAGATGGGAAAACACCTGATATGCCAAACCGCGTCTTTCCCGTAACTCGCGAAACAAATAAGAGGCCGTACCTCCACCCAGAATGGCATTGGCCAGCACATGCGCCAGATAGTCCGGCGACTCTACCGCACAGGAAGGGGCCATCCAGACCAGATGGGCTTGACGCGCCTCAGTCCGCCGAATAGTTTTTGTGCCGGACTGAAATTGTGGCGGTACGCGGGGATTCATCACCGGGGCGGGACGTCGCCCTCCCGGAAAGGCCTGCTGCGCCCACTCACAGTACTGTTCATGTACCACATCCCCTACAGCAGTGATAATCAGAGGCGCTTCCGTCAGTACTCTTTCATGGTAGGCCTGCAGGCGTTTGCGGCTGGCTGTACGAATACACTGAGCCTTGCCCAGTACCGGCCAGGCCAGAGGATGTTCACCCCAAATTTCCAGCAGGGCGCGTTCCTGAACCCAGTCTTCCAGGTCTTCAGCGGCCATGGCCGCTTCTTGAGCCACCACCTGTTTTTCCAGGCGCAAATCCTCATGGGCAAAGCGTGGCCGGGTCAGCATTTCACTGAGCAAGGCAAAAGCATCCCGTGCATCTTCTGCCAGCACGGTTCCATGAAACACCGTGCTCTCACGATCCGTAAACGCATTGATGGTCCCTCCCAGGGATTCCATCGCGGCATTCAGGGCATCACCATCTCTTTCGCTGCTGCCTTTAAACAGCATGTGTTCCAGCAAATGGGCAAACCCATTTTCATCGTCTTGCTGATCCCGACTGCCATTACCCAGAGTCAGGGACAGAGCCACACTCTGCCGGCCCGGCAAGCGCTCGCTCAACACCACCACCCCGTTATCCAGGGTAGTCACCGAAGCTTCCACAGTTTTATTCACAGCAATACATACCCGTTCATGCGACAATGGAAAAGTTTTTGCATGTCTTTCCCGCGCAGGCAGAAAATGCAAGCAGGGGTGGACACCTGCAGTCCACCCCTGCGCTGATACCAAAGGAAATGCAAGCCAGGAATTATTGGGTAATATCCTTCATACTCAGCTTGATTTTACCTTGACGATCCACTTCCAGGACTTTGACCCGTACGGCCTGCCCTTCCTTGAGATAGTCATGCACATCACTGACCCGCTCGCTGCTGATCTGGGAAATATGTAAAAGGCCGTCACGACCCGGCAGAATCGTCACAAAAGCGCCGAAGTCCATAATCTTGGCAACCTTGCCGTCATAAATGGTATCCACCTGCACTTCGGCGGTCAGCAGTTCGATCCGCCGCCGCGCGGTAGCACCCGCCTCACTGTCCACCGTAGCAATGGTCACCGTACCATTATCCTGAATATCAATGGCAGCACCAGTTTCTTCGGTCAGGGCGCGGATGACCTTACCTCCCGGTCCGATCACATCGCGGATTTTGTCCGGATTGATGTGCATGGTGATAATGCGTGGCGCGTTATCCGAAAGTTCCACTCGTCCCTTGCCGAGCACGGCATTCATCAGACCCAGTATGTGGATCCGTCCGGCATGGGCCTGCTGCAAGGCCTTCGCCATGATTTCGCGGGTAATCCCATCAATTTTGATGTCCATCTGCAGGGCCGTAACGCCTTGTTCTGTTCCGGCCACCTTGAAGTCCATATCGCCAAGATGATCTTCATCACCGAGAATATCGGTCAGTACCGCAAAGCGCTCACCATCCTTGATCAGCCCCATGGCGACTCCGGCTACCGGTGCCTTCAGCGGTACACCAGCATCCATCAAGGCCAGAGAGGCACCACAGACCGTAGCCATACTGGACGATCCGTTGGATTCGAGCACTTCCGAAACCACCCGCAAGCTGTAAGGAAATTCGGAAGGTTCCGGCAATACGGCCGCTATGGCTCTTTTTGCCAACCGTCCATGGCCAATTTCCCGACGCTTGGGAGAACCCACCATGCCGGTTTCGCCCGTGGAAAATGGCGGGAAATTATAATGGAGCATGAAGCGGTCCCGACTTTCCCCCTGCAAGGCATCAATGATCTGCTCATCGCCCTTGGTCCCCAGGGTGGCGATAACCAATGCCTGGGTTTCTCCCCGGGTAAACAGTGCCGAACCATGGGTGCGGGGCAATACTCCCGCCTCAATGGTAATGGGCCGCACGGTTTTGGTGTCGCGCCCGTCAATACGCGGCGCTCCATCGAGAATCCGGCCCCGGACAATGCCGGTTTCAATTTTCTTGACGAAAGTCCGCACCATATCGGCACGCTGGGCATCTTCGCTGGCAAATTCCGCCACCATGGCCTGCTGGATGGCTTCGAGTTTTTGGCTGCGGGCCTGTTTTTCCACCAGGGAATAGGCTTCCTGCAACAAGCCCGAGGCCTTGGCCTGCACGGCCTCACCCAGGGCTGCATCAGCAACGGGAGCTACCCAGTCCCAGGCAGGATTGCCCACTTCGCTGGCCAGGGCGGCAATGGTTTCAATCACCGGCTGGAACCCCGCGTGACCATACATCACCGCCTCCAGCATGACCTCTTCAGAGAGCTGCTGGGCTTCGGATTCCACCATCAATACCGCATGGCGGGTACCGGCCACCACCAGATCCAGCTGCGATTCGGCCAATTGCGCATAGCCGGGATTCAGCACATATTGGCCGTTGATGTATCCCACCCGCGCGGCGCCCAGCGGTCCCTGAAAAGGAATTCCGGAAATGGCCAGAGCGGCGGAAGCGCCGACCATGGCCAGGATGTCCGGATCCTGATCCCGATCCACGGAAAGGACGGTTGCAATCACCTGCACTTCATTCATGAATCCTGTCGGAAACAGGGGACGGATGGGGCGATCAATCAAACGGGAAGTGAGGGTTTCCTTTTCCGTCGGCCGCCCTTCCCGCTTGAAGAACCCACCGGGAATCTTCCCTGCGGAATAGGCTTTTTCCTGATAATTGACCGTCAACGGAAAGAAATCCTGGCCCGGTTTGACTTCTCGGCGGCCTACGGCCGTCACCAGTACCACCGTATCGCCACTGGATACCAGCACTGCTCCATTGGCCTGACGCGCCATGCGGCCCGTCTCCAACTGCAGGCGCTGCCCGCCGAAATCCAACTCTTTCCGAATGATGGCCAAAACCTTCTCCTTACTTGCGCAGACCCAGACGCTCAATCAACGTACGATAACGGTTCACATCCCGCTTCTTGAGATAATCGAGCAGCTTGCGACGCTGACCCACCATCTTCAACAAGCCCTGACGGGAATGATGATCATGCTTGTTGCTTTTGAAATGATCGGCCAATCCTTCAATACGAGTGGTGAGCAGGGCTACCTGAACTTCCGGCGAGCCCGTATCTCCGGCATGGGTCGCATAACCCTGAACTACTTCTGCTTTGACTTCACGCGACAACGACATAATTCCTTCTCCTCGGAACTTCTGAAAAAACAATACTCCCTAGTTTACGCTCATGAGGCGGCGCGGCGCCACCTTTCCGTCGTCCATAACCTCTCCCAAACCCAGGAACTGTGCACCCGGACCGTAGAGGCGAATGCGTCCCAGGGAGGGAGCGTGGGCGACCACCACTCCCTGTCCCTGACGCAAATAATAAGCGGTGTTCTCCGTAAGGGTAACGGCAGGCAGATACTCCAGTGCCAGATCCATGGCCTTCAAAGGACATTCCCCTTTTTGCTGACTCTCCGCAAGGGCATCCAGCGTCAATGCGTCCTCAATACGAAAAGGGCCGGTGACGGTTCGCCGCAACTCTTCGACATGAGCGCCGCAACCCAGGGCGGCACCCAGATCCATGGCCAGACTGCGAATATAGGTGCCTTTGGAACAATCGACATCCACCACCAGACGCTTATCGCTCAATGCCACCAGTCGCAAACCGTCTATGCGTACCTGACGCGGCGCTCTTTCTACCTCAATGCCTTTACGTGCCAGTTCGTAGAGGGGCTTGCCACCCTGCTTGATGGCGGAATACATGGGCGGAATCTGGGCAATTTCACCGAGAAAACGGGGAAGGATGGCTTCCACGTCAGCGCGGTTCACTGCCACCGGCTTATCTTCCAGAATTTCGCCTTCGCGGTCACCGGTACTGGTCGTCTGCCCCAGTCGCAGGGTTGCCCGGTAGGACTTGTCGGCATTGAGGATGTAATCAGATACCTTGGTGGCCTCACCGAAGAGCAATACCAGCAGCCCGGTGGCAATAGGATCCAGGCTACCAGTGTGCCCCGCCTTTTTGACGCCGAGAATCCGCTTGGCCCGTTGCAGGGCCGCGTTGGAAGTCAAACCCTCCGGTTTATCGAGGAGCAGCAGCCCGTGCTGACAGGACATATTCACACCTCCTCGTCTGGGGCAGGCGGCAAATGAGCGAGAATTTCAGCCATTTCCGCGCCCCGATCAAAGCGGGCGTCATAGATAAAATGCAGCGGTGGAATGCGCCGCAGGGCCAGACGCTTCCCCAAGATCTGGCGCATCTCACCCGCCCGGGCATCCAGCGCATGCCGCACCCGCTCGGCGTGCTCGGGACCATCCATCAAGGAAAAGAACACCGTCGCCGAACGCATATCCGCAGGCAGATCGACCATGGTAATAGTAGGCGGCAAGAGTGTCAGATCTGCTGGCAAGCCGTGCAACTCCCGCAACAGGGCCGCGATTTCTTCACGCAGCAGGTGAGAAACCCGAGCGCCACGCGGATAGGCACGATGTGTATGCTGCAACGCCAACTCCTAGACCGTACGCGCGACTTCAGTGGTTTCGTAGGCCTCAATCACGTCTCCGTTCTTGAGGTCATTGAAATTACGCAGACCGATACCGCACTCGAAACCCTCCCGGACTTCCTTGGCGTCGTCTTTGAAGCGGCGTAGCGAATCCATTTCACCGCTGTGAATCACCACATCCTGACGCAGCACCCGGACCTTGGCATTCCGCCGCACTACACCATCAGTCACCATACACCCGGCAATGGTCCCCACCTTGGGAACCCGGAAGGTTTCCCGCACTTCGGCATGACCAATGATTTTTTCACGAATTTCCGGAGCCAGCATCCCGCTCATGGCCGCCTTGACTTCATCCACTGCGTCATAAATCACGCTGTGATAGCGGACATCCACGCCGGTACTTTCAATCAGACGCCGGGCCTGAGCTTCGGCCCGGACGTTGAAACCGATCACCACCGCCTGGGATGCGGCCGCCAGATTCACGTCCGATTCCGTAATGCCCCCGACCCCCGAATGGATGACCGTGACCTTCACCTCGGAGGTAGAAAGGCGTTCCAGTGTCGTGGTCAAGGCCTCCACCGAACCCTGCACGTCAGCCTTGATCAGCAAGTTCAACTGCTGCAACTGACCATCTGCGGCTGCTTCAAAGAGACTTTCCAGCGATGCCTTCTGGTTTTTGGCCAGACGCACATCGCGGAATTTGCCCTGCCGGAACAATGCTACTTCCCGGGCCTTGCGTTCGTCGGCCACGACCACAACCTCGTCGCCAGCATGAGGAACATCGCTGAGCCCGAGGACTTCGGCTGGCAGACCAGGCCCGACATCCTGAGTATTCTGCCCGGCATCGTTGACCAGTGCCTTGATACGCCCGAACTGAGCACCGGCCAGGAGCATATCTCCGGCATGCAGGGTTCCCTGCCGCACCAGCACGGTGGCCACCACGCCACGCCCACGATCCAGCCGCGATTCGATGACCACGCCCTTGGCGGGACCATTACTCTGGACATCCAGTTCCAGCATTTCCGCCTGCAGCAAAATAGCGTCGAGCAGATCATCAATATGCAGACCCGCCTTGGCCGACACATTCACAAACTGGGTGTCACCACCCCATTCTTCAGGCACCACCTCATGACCGGCCAGTTCCTGACGAATGCGTTCAGGATCCACACCCGGTTTGTCGATTTTGTTGACTGCCACCACGATGGGCACCTGCGCCGCCTTGGCATGGTGAATGGCTTCAATGGTTTGGGGCATGACGCCATCATCGGCAGCCACCACCAGCACCACAATATCCGTAGCCTGGGCGCCACGGGCACGCATGGCCGTAAACGCCTCGTGACCCGGGGTATCGAGAAAGGTCACCATCCCTTTCGGCGTTTCTACATGGTAAGCGCCAATATGCTGGGTAATGCCGCCCGCTTCACCACTGGCGACCTGGGCAGAACGGATACGATCAAGCAGCGAGGTTTTACCATGATCCACGTGCCCCATCACCGTAACCACGGGAGGCCGGCGCAACATGATCGGAGCTTCCGACTGGCTTTCATCCATCAGGAAGGCTTCAGGACTGGTCATGGCAACCATTTTGACCTTGTGCCCCAGTTCCTCGACGACAATAGCCGCCGTTTCCTGGTCAATCACCTGATTGATGGTAGCCATCACCCCCATTTTCATCATGGCCTTGATGACATCGGTGGCCTTGATCGCCATGCGGCTGGCCAACTCACCCACGGTAATGGTTTCCGGAACAGCTACTTCGCGGATGACCGGTGCCATAATGGCCTCACTGCCCATCTGCCCGCCACGATTGCGATTTTTCTTGTCTCCGGGCTTGCGGCGGCGAGCCAGAGCCTCGGCATTGCCGCCATCCTCATTGCGACGCACGCCACGCCGTCCGGCACCAGAACGATCGTCATCACTGCGACCAGCCGGACCGGTTTTTTTACCACGCGGCGGGCTTGCCGGGGCTTTAGCAGGGGCAGCTACGGCAGGACGCGGACGCTCATTGACAGACGCAAGACTCCGCTCCGGCGCAGCCCGTTCAGAAGCAGGGTGTTCTCCAGGCTGCCGCTCAGCGCGCGGCTTGTTCTCCGTGGCGCGTGCAGTTTCTGCCCGGGGAGCTTCGGGCACGACTGCTTCTTCGGGTTTTTCCGGCTCGGTTGCGGCAACCTCAACCACCGCTGTAACCGGCTCGACAACTGGCACGGCGACGGGAGTGGCCGCTTCCGGTTCAGGAGACAATTGCACCGTTTCCGGCACTATCTCCGCCAGAGGAGTTTCAACTACAGGCGTCTGCTCGACAGGCTCATCCACGGCCACTTCGCGTTTGACATAGGTCCGCTTGCGGCGGACTTCCACCTGCACCGTGCGGGATTTTCCCGCGCCCACGGACTGCTTGATTTCCGAGGTACTGGTACGATTCAGCGTGATGCGCCGCAGCTCACCTCCGCCTTCTCCGTGAGCACTGCGCAACGATGCCAGCAGCCGATGCTTGTCCTCTTCCGTGACCGGATCATCGGCTGTTTTCTTCTTGATGCCCGCAGCATTCAACTGCTCCAACAAGCGCGCATGGGTTACACCTAATTCAGCTGCAAAATTGGCGACAGTTACCGTCATAATCCTCTTTCTC
>NZ_JBYCKQ010000009.1:0-18424 GCF_057473465.1 Acidithiobacillus sp. TH-A117 | reverse complement strand
TTAACCCCAAAACCTAGTTTGTAGTGCCACTCGCCGATTTTTTGTGTCACAACTATCGGTAACAAAAGAAGAAATTTTGTAAGATGTCAAACATGGGCTAGGTTTACAAAATTAGATTTGCTCGCTCCAGAAGAGAATCAAACGCATAGGGTTAATAACGATGAGTAGGTATGATTTGGTCATTTATTGGAGTAACGAAGACAATGCTTTTATTGTGGAGGTTCCTGAACTCCCTGGCTGCATGGCCAATGGTGCCACTTATCAAGAGGCGGTAGCCAACGCGGAACAGGTAATCGGTGCATGGGTCGAGACGGCAAAGGATCTGGGGCGTTCCATACCTGAGCCACGCGGATGATTGCTCTATGCATGATGCTACATTACCGTTGTTGAGCCCTGATGGTCGGCAGCTATAAGAATGGAGTCGTCTATGAACGCAAAATATTCTGGGCAGTGCCTTTGTGGGCAAATCCGCTATTCAGTGGATATTGAACCGGTGTTTACTGGCAATTGTCATTGCAAGGACTGCCAAAGATCGTCAGGCAGTGCCTTTATTCCGGCAATGATTTTCCCTGAAAAGGAGGTGGTTGTTTCCGGTGAGGTAAAGTATTTCACGTCCCAGGCAGACAGCGGGAATATGCACAAAAGAGGTTTCTGCCCGAATTGTGGCTCTCAATTGTTCGCCCAGTTCAACCATATGCCAGGAATGTTGGGTATAAAGGCCGGCACTTTGAATGACGCATCGAATTATCTTCCAAAGTTGGATTTCCATGTAGGTAGTGCTGCACCTTGGGACTTTATGAACCCGGAGCTACCGAAAAAGCAAGGGGCAGCACAAAACTAATGATAAGACATAACGGATAATTCAAGCCGAAATCGTATCCGTGAGCGGCAGGTCATCCGCGAGACGCCAAGGTAATACTTTATTGTCAGTGAATGCCAGCAAATGTTGTTGCCTACATGCTCCGGGTGGAAGTGGTTATGGATGCGACCAGAATCATGGCGCCAAAATGGCGACTGCATTATGATAATGCTTTCAGTCACGGGGAGGCTTTGTGGTGAATACAGCCGTTACCAAGCAGGATCGCATTGGCGCAAGAGTGCCGCATGATGTTTACGAAACGCTGTGCCGTGCCGCCCAACTGAGCGGTGCGACGGTTAATCAGTTTTTGGTGCAAGCCGCGCTCAAAGAGGCGCAACAGGTCATTGAGCGCGAGGAGGTGATCCGCTTAGGCCCGCGTGACTGGCAGTGGCTCCTGGAGTTGATGGAAAAACCATTCAAGCCCAATGCCCGATTGCAGGCCGCCATAGAACACTACCAAAAAGCCAGAAATGCGGATGAAGATAACACCTTTCGCTGGGAGCCTTGATCGGCAGATCTTCGATTGTGGACGTGAGTCACTGAACGTTTGGTTACAACAGGTCGCACGTCAGCATCAGGAAAAGGGGCTGTCGAGAACTTTTGTTGCCATCCACGAGAGCGAACCGACCCGGATTTGCGGCTACTATGCATTGACCTTGGCCGAACTCGATAACCGACATCTGCCCGAACCCTGGCGAAAGAAGCTACCGCGCCGGATTCCCGGTGTTCGGCTGGGTCGGTTGGCCGTAGATCGAAAATACCAAGGAAGAGGACTGGGCGATTTATTATTGGTTGATGCCATGACGCGAGCGCAACGCATCCATGCCGATGCCGGAGGGGTCGGGTTGTTTGTTGATGCACTGGATGCGGAGGCGGCTGGGTACTATCGACATTTCGGTTTCGAGGTGGCACCCGGCAATCCACTGCTGCTGTTTCTGCCGATTAAGGGATTCTCAATACGCAGATGCTGACCGAATCGTCTTACCTGACCGGAGAATTGGTTATGGTGGATGACGGGATCGGACAACAACTGATGAACTGGGTGGAAAATTACGCCCGCCAGCAGCGCTGTGAAATTATGGTGCTGGATGCTTATGTCACCAATCAGGCGGCGCGCCGCTTTTACGAACGAAATGGTTACCAGATTGTGGGTCATCACTTTGTAAAGTCCTTATAATTCATTGATGAGTCTAGATCCATTTGGCACGCGTGAATGATCCTCTATTTGTGCTATAAACAATAAAGGCGTACAGCCTGCCACTAAAAACCATTATTTCAAATAAAAAGGAGAATAATCATGGAAATGCAATTTTATGGTGCTGCGGGAGGGGTTACCGGATCCTGTCATTATCTGCGGGTAGGCGATAAACAATTACTCATAGATTGCGGTCTGTTTCAGGGTGGACATGATCTGGAAGAAGAAAATCGCCAAGAGTTTGGATTTGTTGCCAAAGACATCGACTACTTGCTACTGACCCATGCCCATCTCGATCATTGCGGGCGCATTCCCTTGCTGGTCAAACGCGGTTTTCGGGGTGAGATTATCACCACCTCAGCCACCCGTGAGCTGGCGCGGCTGGTGATGGTGGACTCGGCAGGGCTGGCGGAAGAAGAGGCGCGCCGCGCCAGTCGCAGGCACCAGCGGCACGGCGAAACCGAGGCTGCCCCCCTGTATGATATTGCCGATGTGCTCAATACCATGGAACGCTTTGGCCGCACGGCGGAGTACGGTCAGAAACTGGAAGTCTGTCCGGGCGTCAGTGCGACCTTCGGCGATGCCGGACATATTCTCGGATCGGCCTGGATTCTGGTCGAGGCCAGCGAGGCGGGGAAACAGCAGCGTATTGTCTATTCCGGCGATCTGGGAAACCGGGGCAAGCCCATCATCAATCCGCCGACCCCTGCCCCCGAGGCGGATGTCATCGTCATGGAAACCACCTACGGCGATCGTCTGCACAAGGCGATCGGGCCATCTGTAGAAGAATTGCGCGATGCCATCCTCGACACCCTCAAACGCGGCGGCAACGCCATCATCCCCACCTTTGCTCTGGAGCGGGCCCAGGATTTGTTGTACTACCTGCGGGAGATGATGAGCGACAATCAGATTCCCGCCACGCTGCCCGTTTTTCTGGATTCGCCCATGGCCATTTCGGCGACGGAGATTTTTCGTCGGCATCCGGAATGCTTCAATCCCGATACCCGCGAAAACCTGCAGCATGGCACGGATCCCTTCGCCCTGCGCAACCTGCATTTTACCCGCGAAAGCAGTGAATCCATGGGCATCAATCTGATCAAGGGGGGTGCCCTGATCATGGCGGGTTCGGGAATGGCCACTGGCGGGCGGGTCGTCCACCATCTCCGCCATAATATCTGGCGGGAGGATAGCAGTGTGATATTTGTGGGCTATGCGGCCCAGGGCACCCTGGCCCGGCGTATCATTGACGGCGCCAAAACAGTGCGTATCTTCGGCGAAGACATCCGGGTGGCCGCCCGTATTTATACCATCGGCGGGTTCTCGGCCCATGCCGATCATGACGAGCTTCTCGCATGGTTCGGTCAACAGAAGCCTGCCCGTGCAGTTCTTGTCCATGGTGAGGACAATGGTCGGGAAGGCGTCGCCAAGGTGCTGCGGGCCAGAGGGTTACAGGTGGATTGCCCGGTTATCGGCGATCACTACACGCTCTGATGATCAAGGCCTTACAAGGCCGTGAGCCCTGGACCATGAAGGCATTGCGCAATGGGATTTCTCAAAGGGCCACGCCTTCATGGGCCAATAGCCAGCGTTTGCGTTCCATGCCCCCGGCATAGCCGGTGAGGGTACCGTTGGCGCCAATGACCCGATGGCAGGGAACAACAATGCCGATGGGGTTCCGGCTGTTGGCATGACCCACGGCGCGCACCGCTGAGGGGCTGTTCATGCCCAGGGCTTGTTCCTTGTAGCTGCGGGTTTCCCCGGCGGGGATGCTGCGTAACCAGTCCCAGGCTGCCCGCTGAAAGGGGGTGCCCGCCGTTGTATCCACCACAATGGCAGACAGCGCCTGCAAGTCTCCCGCCCAGTAAGCCTCCAGGCTGTCGCGCATGGGTTTGGGGATGGCTCCGGTGGTCAGCATGATATGCTCATTGCCGTACAGTTTCCGGAGATCGGCAAGCAGGCTGCCCCGACCCTCCTCCCAGTCCAACGCCCGCAACACGCCCTTTTGATCGGTCACCAGGAGCATTTCTCCTAAAGGCGAGGGAACTTGATCAATGTGCCAGTGCCAGGGATGGGTCATGTTTATGCTCCTGGTGGGTTGTGCAGAAAGTCGTTGTCTTGATGAAATTGTTGGGCAAATCATACCCGTGATTAAGGTGTCGGGCGGTTTTCTCGCTCTTGACTTTGGCAATGGCTTCGTGGGGGTTAATGCCGCAAACGTTCCAGCAAGTCCACGGCGAGGGCGGCACCGGCCAGGTCTATTTCCAGATCGCGGGCGAGGCGGCGGCTCAGTCGGGCTCGATAAAGATCGAGGCTGCGGAAGCGCCAGTGTTGAGGGCCGCTGCCTTCGGGATGGATCACCCCATAGCGCACCAATTGCACGGCTTCCCCTTCGCCGCAGTGGAGCAGGCTGCAAAAACGCGGCAGATCAAAACAGAAAGCGCCGTCTTCCAGCAGCTCCGCTTCGATGACATGAATGGGTGTTGAGACCATCGTGCACTCTCCTCTCTAACGGCGGGGGTGAAAGTTGGACATTTCTCCTAGCTGGGTCCACAGAGCCTTTTCGTCATCACCGATGTGTTTCGGGACGACAATCTGAATAATAGCGTAAAGATCTCCGGCCGGTTTACTGCCCGTTCCAGGGAGGCCTTTCTGGGCGAGGCGCAACTTCTGGCCGCTGTTGCTCCCTGCCGGAATTTTCATGCGCACGCTGCCTTCCAGGGTGGGGACCTCGACGCTGGCGCCGAGCACGGCCTCCCAGGGCGTGATATGCAAGTCGTGATATAAATCAGCCCCTTCTACCCGGAATTTAGGGTGCGGCTGAAAATGGACCTGTAGGTAAAGATCACCATTGGGTCCCCCGCCCATGCCCGGCGCTCCTTGTCCGGCCATGCGCAGGCGCTGGCCTTCGCGGATGCCCTTGGGGATTTTGACCGTCAGGCGGCGGGCTTCCCGGCGCATCTGACCATTGGGTCCGACGCTGGGCATTTCCAGGTTGATGTCGCGCTGTGCTCCCTGGGCGGCGTCTTCCAGACTGATCTGGATGCTCGCTTCACTGTCTTCTCCCTGACTGCGGAAACCGCCACCACCGCCGCCGTGGAAGCCCCCTGCTCCGCCATGCTGCTGGCGAAAAAGAGACTCAAAAAAGTCACTGAAGCCGCCGCCCCCAAAATCGGCCCCGCCAAATCCGCCGGCGCCAAAGCCTCCGGCCTGACCACCCCAGCCGGGTGGCGGACGAAAATCCTGTCCGGCGCGCCAATTGCTGCCCAACTGATCGTAGGCCGCGCGCTTTTCCGGGTCTTTCAATACCTCATAGGCTTCCTGGAGATCCTTGAAGCGATCTTCGGCGTTGGCTTCCTTGCTGACATCCGGGTGATATTTGCGGGCCATTTTGCGATAGGCGGCCTTGATGGCGTCGGCGTCAGCCCCGCGTTCCACCCCGAGAATTTTGTAGTAGTCTTTGTATTCCAATGGTTCCCCCTTATCATGGGTTATGGCAGACCGTAATAAACCTGCAAGTCTGCCTTCACAATGCGGCCATTGTACCGTGTTTTCAAGCCCGTCAGGTCGGGTTGGAGGAATGTTTTTGTCAGATTGGTCTAGCCTCAATCCCCGTCAACTGGAAGCCGTGACGCTCCCCCCCGGTCCGGCGCTGGTGCTGGCCGGGGCGGGTTCCGGTAAAACCCGGGTACTCACCAGCCGCATTGCCCATCTGCTCGAAGCAGGGGCGCATCCCGGAGAAATTCTGGCCGTGACCTTTACCAATAAGGCCGCCCGGGCCATGCGCGAGCGCCTCGATGGTATGGTGGCCATGGAATTGCGCGGCTTGTGGATGGGGACTTTCCATGGTCTCGCCCATCGCCTTATCCGCCTGCATCATGAAGCATTGAAGTTGCCGGCGGATTTTCAGGTGCTCGATGCCGAAGACAGTCAGCGCTTGTTGCGGCGTCTCATGCGCGAGGCGCAGATGGATGAAAAGCAGTGGCCACCCCGGGCCATGGCCGGGCGCATCGGACGCTGGAAAGATGAAGGCTGGGGTCCGGAACAGGTTCTTCGCCACGAAGGACCTGCAGCGGCGCCTTTTGTGCCGATTTATCAGGCCTATGAGCAAGCCAAGCAACGTTCGGGTTTGCTCGATTTTGGAGATTTGCTGCTCTACGCCTTGCGCTTGTGGGAGTTTCCGGAGATTCTGGATCATTACCAGCGGCGCTTTCAGCATATTCTGGTGGACGAGTTTCAGGATACCAATGCGGTGCAATATGCCTGGCTGAAGGGCCTGGCGAGGCATGGGCAGATTTTTGTGGTAGGCGATGATGACCAGTCCATTTACGCCTGGCGCGGGGCACGGGTCGAAAACCTGCTGCGCTTTGGCGAGGATTTTTCGGACGTTCAGGTGGTGCGTCTGGAGCAGAATTATCGTTCTACGGCGGCGATCCTCCAGGCGGCCAATGCCGTCATTGCCAACAACCCCGACCGTCTGGGAAAAACCCTGTGGACGGCGGAACCCGGCGGCGAGTCGGTGCATTTATATACGGCGTACAATGAGTTTGATGAAGCCCGCTATGTGATCGGACGGATTCAGCAATGGCTGGAAGAAGGTGGCCAGCGTTCGGAATGCGCCATTCTCTATCGTTCCAATGCCCAGTCCCGCGCTTTTGAAGAAGTGCTGGTGCGTGAGGGTATCCCCTATCGGGTGTATGGCGGGCTGCGCTTTTTTGAGCGGGCGGAAATCAAGGACACCCTGGCGTATTTGCGCCTGACCGTGAACCGTCATGATGATGCCTCCTTTGAACGGGTCGTCAATGTTCCGGCGCGGGGGATTGGTGCAGTCAGTGTCGAAAAGCTGCGTCAACTGGCGCGCGCCAAGGGTTTATCCCTCTGGCAGGCGGCGGGCGAGCTGAACCATACGAAAATCAATGTCTTTTTGAATCTGGTGGATGGCCTTGCCGAGGAAACCCGGGATGCGGATCTGGAAGATCGCGTCGAAAGCATTTTGCACCGGACTGCGCTGCGCGACTGGCATAGTCGCGAGAGTGATCGGGCTGAAGGCCGTCTGGAAAACCTGGATGAGCTCGTCACTGCCGCGCGTGCCTACGGTCAGGATTGGAGCGCTGACCCGCAACTGGGTGAACTGGCCCCGCAACCCGGCAATATGCTGTCTGAATTTTTGACCCATGCGGCGCTGGAGGCTGGCGATGGGGCCGGTGATGCCTGGGAGGATTGCGTGCAGCTCATGAGTCTGCACAGCGCCAAGGGCCTGGAGTTCCCCCTGGTTTTTCTGGTGGGACTGGAAGAAGGGTTGTTTCCCCATCAACGCTCCCTGGAAGATGCCCAGGGCCTCGCGGAAGAGCGTCGTCTTTGCTATGTAGGCATGACCCGGGCCATGCGCCTGCTGGTGCTCAGCCATGCTGAAAGCCGACGCTTGCATGGCAGTGAACGCTTGGGTATGCCCTCCCGTTTCTTGCGGGAAATTCCCCAGGAGTTGTTGCAGGATTTGCGCCCCCGCGCGCGGATCAGCCGTCCCGCCATGGCGCTGCGTCCGGCCGCTCCGGAAATGCCCTTCTCACTAGGCTCACGCCTGCAGCATCCGGTATTTGGTGAGGGGGTGGTGCTGGATTATGAGGCGGGGGGACGCCAGGGGCGGATTCAGGTGCAGTTCAGTTCAGGGGCCAAGTGGCTGGCCCTGGGGGTCGTCCAATTACAGCCATTACCCTGACTATGAAATTACGAATACCCTGAAATTAAAGACCTTGGCGACGTTGGAGAAGAATTCGCCGGTATTCTTCCGGATCCTTGCAGAAAGTGATGGCCCCCGGGCGGCGAAAATGCACGGCATCAAGGCGCAGCAGCCAGAAACGCAGGGCGGCGACGCGGAGCATGGCAAACCACAGAGGGGCCTCGTCAACCCGCAGCGGGCGAGCCGACACATACGCCTCCCACAGCGCCGGGCTCAGGGTGGGGTCGAGCCTGCCGTCGGGTAGGGCGCACCAGCTATTGGCCACCACCGCCAGATCATAAAGCCAGGCATCATCCCCGGCATAGTAAAAGTCGATGGTGCCGGAAATCTGTTCGCCCGTAAAAAGCACATTGTCGGGAAAGAGGTCGGCATGAATGACGCCCCCCGGAAGTGTTTCGCGGTGGATCTGGCTTTGATAGGCCAGTTCATCGGCAATGATCCGGTTATCCTGGGGATCAAGGTGGGGGACCAGATGTCGGGCGGTGCTTTCCATCCAGGTAAATCCGGCGGGGTTGGGATGGCGCTGGGGAAATCCTTCCCCAGCTTTGTGCATTTTGACCAGTAATTCTCCCAACGCACGGATTTCCGTCAGGGTCGCGGCCCGCCCTTCAATAGACTGCCCCTGCAGGCACTGCACAATGGCAGCAGGCTTGCCGCAGAGGGTGTTCAGGCTGCGGCCACTGCGGGTGTGCATGGGGCGCGGGCAGGGAATGCCCTGACTGCTCAACCAGTCGGTCAGGTCCAGAAAATAGGGGATCTTGTCGGCGGGCAGGCGTTCAAACAAAGTGAGAATGAAGCGACCCTGATCGGTATCGAGAAAATAGTTACTGTTCTCGACGCCGGCAGAAATGCCGGACAAAGCGCGGGCCTGCCCCAGGTCATAGTCTTGCAGAAACCGGGCCAGCTCCGGGCCGGAAACATTGGTATAAACAGACATGAACGCAGATTTACCAGCGAAACAGAATCCACTGGGGCACACTCAGGTGTTCCGCGTCAGTTTGCGGCACTTCCGTGAAACGTCCAGTGCCACCCTTGTCTTCCAGATAGTAGGGCGGGAAAGGCTTGGGCGGAATCACTTTGACCATGTAAACCCGGCCGTTGACTTTGTACTCTTCGATTTTCGAACCGGTTGGCGCCTTGATTTCCGCGTTCGGACCAATTTTCTGGGGAGCTAGTTTGGGCAGGTGCAACTTTTTGATGTTGTTTTGTGCGGAGTTGGGCAGGGCCGCATCGAGGTCGGCGACGGCGTTGGCCGCAAAGCCCAGGGAAACGGTGGCAACCAGGGTAAGCATCAGGTGACGAGCAGACATGGGAACTCCCGGAATATCTAAAGGTTGAGAAGGGCTTCGGTTTCGGCAGCCGAGGGGGCAAAGCCGCGCTTTTCATAGTGGTTAAAAATGGCGGACACTACTTCGTCAGGATCATCAATGACCGTAATCAGTTTGAGATCGTCCGGGTTGATGGTGCCAAGGCCCAGCATGGCATCCTGCCACCAGGCAATAAGCCCACTCCAGAAAGCCGACCCCACCAGAATAATGGGCATGCGCCGGGTTTTGCCAGTTTGTACCAGAGTCAGGCACTCCGCCAGTTCATCCAGGGTGCCAAAGCCGCCGGGCATGACGACATAGGCAACCGCATATTTCATGAACATGACCTTGCGGGAATAAAAATGCTCGAAGGAAATGGCAATATCCTGATAGGGGTTGCTGTGTTGTTCGTGAGGGAGCTCGATATTGAGTCCGATACTGTAACCGGTGCCGTGGAAGGCGCCTTTGTTGGCCGCTTCCATGATGCCGGGACCACCGCCGCTGAGCACGGAAAACCCGGCATTGGAGAGCTTTTCGGCAATTTCCTGGGTTTTGATATACCAGGGATTGTCGGGGCCGAGGCGTGCGGAGCCGAAAATGCTGACACAGGGATCCACATCGACCAGTTTTTCATAGCCACGGACAAATTCCGCCATGATCTGAAAAATTTTCCAGGCCTCACGGGTGAGTCGTCCCTCTCCCCCGTCCCGCAGTTTTTCTTCTTCAAGATGCGCCCGCATGCCTCGTTCCCGTGTCAATGATGGAGAATTTCCGTATTATGACGGAAATTCGCTGACAAGTCCCAGATCATGTCCCAAGACCCGCGTATTCTCGTTGACGCCTCCAGTTTTCTGTACCGCGCCTTTCATGCGCTCCCTGACTTGCGGGCACCGGACCAGTTGCCGACCGGGGCGATATTCGGGGTAGCCAACATGCTGCGGCGACTGCTCAAGGATTATCCCGGCGATGAGATCATTGTGGTATTTGATGCGCCAGGGGGAACCTTCCGCGATCGTCTTTATCCCCAATACAAGGCGCAACGCCCCGCCATGCCCGAGGATTTGCGCGCCCAGATTCCGCTGTTGCACGAGTGGATCGAGGCCTCTGGTCTACCGCTGCTGCTGGTGCCCGATGTGGAGGCCGATGATGTCATCGGCACCCTGGCCCGGCAGGCTGCGCCGGCCCAGCAGGTCATCATCGTCACCGGTGACAAGGATATGGCCCAGTTAGTGAATGATCACGTCACCCTGCTGGATACCATGAAAGGGGTGAAAACCGATGTGGCAGGGGTATGGGAGCGTTATGGTGTCGCCCCCGAACACATCGCCGATCTGCTGGCGCTGACTGGAGACAAGGTCGATAACATTCCCGGTGTTCCCGGCGCCGGGCCGAAAACGGCGGCCAAGTGGATTCAGCAATATGGCAATCTGGAAGGCGTGCTGGCCCATGCCGACGCCATCGGTGGCAAAATCGGTGAGGCTTTGCGGGCTTCACTGGATTATCTCCCGCTCAGTCTGGATTTGACCACGATTCGCTGCAATCTGGATTTGCCGGTCCGATCCTGGCGGCGATCTTCCGAAGACATCCCGAAATTACGCAGTCTGGCCATGCGTCTGGGCTTTCACGCCTGGTTGAAGGAATTCCCCGCCGAAGCTGGAGCCGAACAAGGGAAGCTGGACATCACTGGAGATGCTGTGAATGGCTTGACACCCATTGAGCGTAGCCGCTATCGGGCCATCACGACCACGGCGGAGCTGGAAAGCCTGGTGCAAAAACTGCAGCAAGCCCCCCTGGTGGCGCTGGATACGGAAACCACTTCCCTGGACCCGCTGGATGCTGATCTGGTAGGTATTTCCTGCGCCTGGCAGGAAGCAGAGCAGGTCGAGGCCCGACAAATCGAAGCCCTGCGCATCGAATCAGTCTATATCCCCGTGGGCCACCGGGATGGCAGTCCCCAGCTGGCGCTGGACCATGTCCTGGCCACATTGCGTCCCTGGCTGGAAAATCCCGAGGCTCCAAAACTGGCCCAGAATGCCAAGTATGACTGGCGGGTGTTCTGGCGTTACGGCATTCATCCAGCCGGTTTATGCCGGGACACGCTGCTGGAAAGCTATGTGCTGGATAGCAGCCAGAACAATCATGATCTGGACACCCTGGCGGAGCGGCATCTGCAGCACCAGAACATTACCTACGAAGAAGTGGCGGGGAAAGGCAAATCGGCGCGGAATTTTGCCGATGTCCCCGTCGTCGAAGCCTTGCCCTATGCGGCGGAAGATGCGGACATCTGCTGGCGGGTGGATGCCCAACTCTGGCCGCGTTTTGCCCCTGAGCCAGGCCTGCAGAGCGTCCTGATGGAAATTGAAATGCCCCTGGTGCTGGTGCTGGCGCGTATGGAGCAAGCCGGAGTGCGGGTGGACAGGCATCAACTGGAAATCCTCAGCCAGGAATTGGGCCGGGATATGGCCGCTTGTGAAGCCAAGGCCTTCGCGTCAGCCGGACAATCGTTCAATCTTGGTTCACCGAAACAGATCCAGGAGATTCTTTTTGATAAAATGCAGCTGCCGGTCCTGAAAAAAACGCCGGGCGGACAGCCTTCCACCAGTGAAGAGGTACTGGCCCAACTGGCCGTGCAGGCGGAGCTCCCGCGTCTGATTCTCGAATACCGGGGCATGGCCAAGCTGAAAAATACCTATGCGGATGCCTTGCCGGAAATGATCAATCCGCAGACCGGGCGAGTCCATACCCACTATCAGCAGGCGGTGGCGGCCACTGGGCGGCTGTCTTCCAGCGCCCCCAATTTGCAGAATATTCCCGTACGAACCGAACAGGGACGGCGCATTCGTCAAGCTTTTGTGGCTGAAGCCGGGTTTTGCCTGCTCAGCGCCGATTACTCCCAAATCGAGCTGCGGATCATGGCCCACCTTTCCCGGGATGCCCGTCTGCTGCAGGCTTTTGCTGAGGGGCAGGATATTCACGCGGCCACTGCCGCCGAGGTCTTCAATCTTGCCCCAGAAGCCGTGGACAGCGATGCCCGGAGGGCTGCCAAGGCCATCAATTTCGGCCTGATTTACGGGCAAACCGCCTATGGACTGGCGCAGCAGCTCGGCATTGAGCAAAGTGCCGCCCGGGCCTATATGGACCGCTATTTCGAACGCTATCCGGGGGTGCTGGCCTACATGGAGCAGACCCGCAATCTGGCCAGGCAGCAGGGCTATGTCGAAACCCTGTTTGGCCGGCGTCTGTATGTTCCCGAGATTCGTTCCAGCAATGCGGCGCGCCGCAATTACGCCGAGCGTGCGGCCATCAACGCGCCCATGCAGGGCACGGCGGCGGATCTGATCAAAAAAGCCATGATTGCCGTTGATGCCTGGCTACTTGAAGACCCGGCGCGAGGCCGGATGATTTTACAAGTACACGACGAACTGATTCTGGAGGTGCCGGAGAGTGGTCTGGAAGCTGCCCGCGCCGCCCTCAAGGAGCGCATGGAAGGAGTGGCGGAACTGGCGGTCCCCCTGCTGGTCGGTATGGGTGTAGGGGCGCATTGGGATGCCGCCCATGGCTAGTTTTTGCCGGGGGAAGCCGTGCTGCCGCTGCTGAAGCGGAACATTTTCATGACGGCATCATTATCCAGTTGCTCGCCGTTGAGGGCCATGGCCAGCAATTCACCGCCCAGCACTTGCGGGGCGATGATCATATCCGGCTGGACCCGGCGCACCCGTCCCAGATTCTTGCTGTCATTGACGGCCGCGACGGTTTTGGCGGAGCCTTCCATTTCCTTGACGGCCAGCACCACAAAGGCGTTTTCCGAATCATCCGCGCGCAGAGCCAACACCGCCAGTGCTGCTTCGGCGCCCGCATTACGGAGAATGTCGGTATCGCTGGAGTCACCAATAATCAGGTCGTCTGGCTGATAAATGGAGTCATCGGGCTGATGCCCCATGATCATGACGACGGGTAAATTGCGGCTTTTCAACTCACGATAACTGTTGCGCGCCAGCGGCGTATCACCCGCGATGATGTAATGGTTTTTCAGGGTCATGCGGCGTTTTTCTCCTTGCAGCGCCGATTGCAGCCGGTTATTGATGGCCGGAACAATAATGGCCGATAACGACGTGGCAAATACAGTGATTCCGAGCACAATCAAAGATACCACAAAAAGCCGGGCTTCGTTGGAAACCGGCAGGACATCGCCGTAACCCACGGTGGACATGGTCACAATGGAAAAATAAAGGGCCCCGGTCAGACTATGAATATGGGGTTTGAAGCCATCGCCGAGAATATAGGCACCAAAGACGCCGTAACCCATGACCATGATAGCCCCCACCAGTGCGAATAACGTACCGGTGGCAAGGCTGCTGTGATTAAAACGCCCCCGAAAAATCCACAGAAAAAACACCAGCACGGCATTGTAGTAGAGCAACGCGGAAATATGTTGGGGATGACGGTAAATCCCTATGGCCAGTACCGCCGAAGCAATAATCAGGACAACCGCCCAGGCAAAGCGGGAGCGAAACAGCAATCCCAGGGACATGATTAGTAGAATGATGCCGGCAGCACCCTGAGGGAGTCCACGAAAGGCATCGAGAACAAAGCCGCTGGACATATCGGCAAGGCTGCCGACGTAGCTCAGGCCCAGGAGGCGCTCAAGAGCCGGAAGAATGTTGAAAAAGCCGAGAAACCCGACGGCTGCGGCAATGGGCAGGTGGGGATACCACTGCTCCAGGTGGAGTTTCCGTGCCCAGCGTTCACTCCGTCCACGCCAACGGGCGCGCCAACTCGGCCGTAAAATATGCCAGGGATGTAGAGCATGACTGAACTTTTCCGTCATGCCTTACTCAAATCCCGAGAGTAAGCTATTGCTTGTCTGGATCCGGTCTACCCTCCCTGGCCGGATCATGAGTCCTCCCCTCCCTTTGAGGGCTCTTTATTAACCCCGGCAGATGTCGGGGTTTCTTTTGTTTCGGCAGCGCCCAGCCACCCGGCAATATGTTGATGCAATTCGTCCAGCCCCTGCCCGGTCTGGGCCGAAAACAACTGCATGGCGACCCCCTGCAATTCCGGTATACGCCGCAGCCGGGCCATTTCCTGTAGGGCCGCCCCCCGACTGAGCTTGTCGGCCTTGTTGAGAAGGATGTGTACCGGGCGACCACAGCCTGCCGCAAAACCGATCAGGTCCGCATCATGGGGACTGTAAGGGTGGCGGATGTCCATCACCAGAATCAGGGCTTGCAGGCTGCTGCGGCGGCGCAGGTATTGTTCCAGCAACGGGCCCCAGGAACGCCGCAAGGCTTCGGGGACTTTGGCGTAGCCATAACCGGGCAGATCGATGAGGCGTTGTCCGGGATCCAGATCAAACACATTGATGGCCTGTGTCCGGCCCGGTGTCCGGCTGACCCGGGCCAGGGCGCGGCGTTCGGTGAGCATGTTGATAGTGGATGACTTGCCGACATTGGAGCGTCCGGCAATGGCCACTTCGGCCCCATCATCCGGGGGGAGTTGTCCCGCTTGGGTCACGCTCAGGCGGAAACTGGCCCGCCGTAACGGGGCGAAGCGGAAAGGTGTTGGGTTGGTATGGTTCATGCTGAGAGCATAGTCGTCGTCAGTCGGTTCTGGCAATCTGAAACTCAAGGGCAGGAGGCATGGACAAGAGGCTTGCTGCCATCAGACCGAGAACCTAGACTGCGAAGCATAAATTCAAGTGAAATCATTCACTGAAAAAATCAGGGAGAACAGCTTTGCAAGCACATGTAGAGGGCCTTGCCTGGCGGCAACCACGCTGGCGGTTGCTGGTGCAGTTTTTGGGGTCCATGCGTCTGGCCGTCAGTTTGCTGGTGTTGCTCGCCATTGCCTCGGTAATCGGCACCATTCTTAGTCAACAGCAGCCCTATCAGAATTACGCCATGCAGTTTGGACCGTTCTGGTTTACGGTGTATCGCGAACTGGGCTTGTACAATGTGTACCGGACCTTGTGGTACACGGCGATTGTGGCTTTCCTGGTGTTGTCCACGGCGACCTGCGTGACCCGAAACAGCCCCCGGATGCTGCGGGAAATGCGCGAGTTTCCGATTCGCCAGCGGGATGCCGTGATTCTCGGCCAGGATCACTGGGTGCGGATGAGTAGTGCGTTACCCATGGCCCAGGCCCAGGAGCGCATTTTGCAGGTGTTGCGGGCATCTGGTTATAAACCCCGGGCGGAGCAAAAAGAGGGTGATATTGCTATTGCTGCCCGTAAGGGTCGCTATCACCGTCTGGGTTATTTCCTGACCCATATTGCCATTGTCGTGATTTGTGCGGCGGCCCTTTATAACGCCGATGTACCGGTCAAATGGGCGGAATGGCAGGGGACGCTCCGGCCAGAGCAGAACTTCAATCTCCCTCTTTCAAAAATTCCGAAGTCAGCCTGGATGTCCCCCAACAATCCGGCCTATCGCGGTATTATTACCCTGCCCGAGGGACAGACCGCCAATGCGGTATTCGAACTTGCCGGTAATGGTTATCTGGTCCAGCCTCTGCCTTTCAGGATTCATCTGCAGTCCTTCCATATTTCCTACTACTCCACCGGAATGCCCAAGGATTTTACTTCCCGAGTCATCCTCTACAGTCCTCAGGGTAAGGTGCTGAAAACCGCTGACGTGCGTGTCAACCACCCCATGGCTTATGACGGGGTTTACATTTACCAGTCCAGCTTCAGCGACGGCGGTTCCCTGCTGCACATGAAAACCTATCTGCTGGGCGCTTCAGGAGCAGCACCGGGGATGCTTTCCGGGCGGGTAGGTCAAACCCTTCAGGCAGGGAACTCCGGTTACGCGGTCGATCTGAAAAATTTCAATCTGTACAATATTGTTCCCAAAGCAGCCGTGGGCGAAAAAGCGACCCCAGACCATCCGACCCTGAATCTGGGACCCAGTTTTACCTACATCATCCACAATCCCGATGGTCAGGCCGCCGAGTTCAAGACCTATATGACGCCCATGCGCCGCGAGGGGCAGGGATTTTTTGTGCAGGGATATCGCGAGGCGCTGAGTGATGCTTATCGTTATATCTATATTCCCACCGGACCCAATGGCAGTATTGGCCTGTTCATGGATTATCTGGCGGCATTGCAGGCCGCTGCCCGCACGGGAGCCAACGCCTCCCAGGCTATTTTCACGAAAACCTTTCAGGGGGTCGTTGCCCGCCATGCCCCGACCATGAGCGCGGTGGAGCAATCCCGTTTTTTGCAGGCAAGCATGCAGACCTTGATGCAACTGCACGATTATCCCATGCCTTTCATTTTGTCTTTGAGCAGCTTTGATCACCGTTGGGCAGCGGGCTTGCAGGTTACCAAGTGGCCGGGAACCATTGTCATTTATTGGGGTTGTGTGGCCCTGGTGCTGGGAATTTTTATTCTGTTTTATCTTCCCCAGAAAAGAATCTGGCTCCGTCTGCGTCCGCGTGGGCAGGGTTCAGAGGAGTTCGAATTATTGTTGGGGGCTTCTGCAGACCGTAATCGTCTGGATTTTGCCAAGGAATTTAAAAGATGGACCGGGACCTTGGAGCAGGCCCTGGGCGTCGATCACGCCGAATACAAGGAGCACAAAGATGGCCAACACACGCGTTGAAAACTGGACCCATACCTCTCCCGAGCCGAGCTGGTGGTCGCAGTGGAAAGTCAGGGACTGGGCATGGTTTGCCGCATTGACGGTAGCGGTCGGGGTGATTCTCGGCCTTTATGGCAGCCATTTTGGGTACTGGCAGTTTGTGGTACTGGGATCCTGGTACGGGGCACTGCTGGTAGCGGGCTTGGCCTGGCGACCTATTCAGGGGGCGACTCTGGCGGTCGTATTGCCCGCTCTTTTTGCGGTATGGCTCTATAGTATCGGGCAGACGACTTCAAACAATCTGCTACTGCGCGATGTGTTGCAAGGCTATGCGGCGGTCATGTGGATGTCGGGCCTACTGATCGTGGCGACGGCCTCTTATCTGCTGTACCTCTTTACTGGATCTCAGCGCACCGGACAGTGGGCGACGGCGCTGACCTGGGCCGGAGTGATCATGGGCTTCATCGGCCTGGGGGTACGGTGGCGGGAAACCTATCTGGGACATCCGGATTGGGGCCATATTCCGGTCAGCAACCTTTGGGAAGTGTTGGTGCTCTTTTGTGCGTCAACCCCGCTGTTTTATCTGTACTATGAAAAACGCAATGAAGCCCGCGCCCTGGGTGCTTTTGTCATGCCGCTGGTAGCCGCTGGAGTAGGGTTTTTGCTCTGGTTGACCTTTGCCCAGCACATGGACCAGATCGAACCGCTGATTCCGGCCCTGCAAAGTTTCTGGATGAAGCTGCATGTGCCCATGATGTTTGTCGGTTATGCCAATTTTACCATTGCCAGTCTCATTGGCGTGGGTTACTTGCTGACCGAGCGTTCGCGGCGGCGCGGTTCCGGTGTGCTGCTGCGGGTTATGCCCAGCGCCGAGGTCATGGATGAAGTAATGTACAAGGCCATTGCCCTGGGATTTCTGTTTTTTACTGTGGCCACCATTCTCGGTGCTGTCTGGGCGGCCAAGGCCTGGGGCGGTTTCTGGTCCTGGGATCCCAAGGAAACCTGGGCACTGATTGTCTGGCTGAATTATGCCGGTTATCTGCATGCCCGGGTGGTCAAAGGCTGGCGCGGACAAGCCATGGCCTGGTGGTCCTTCATGAGTCTTTGGGTGGTCAGTTTCTGTTTTCTGGGGGTGAATATGTTCCTGTCGGGGTTGCATTCTTATGGGAAGTTATAAATCCGGTTATTGATAAAGACAGGGTAAGCTCTGGTTTTGTTCTTGCCAAAGGCGGAAAATTGAGTTTATATTCATCAAATAAACTTATAAAAATCCCCTAGTGACGTCTGGAGGGCCGCATAATTAAAGACTGCACCAATACGAAATGTGTTGGTGCTTGTGTTTAGATAAAGGACGTTCAGTGCGCTGTCAGGCTTGTCAGACCGAAAATGCCCCCAACCGCAAGTTTTGTATGCAATGCGGGGCGTCTTTAAAACCATCTTCAAATCCAACTTCTAAGCTCTGTGTTGCCTGTGCTGCGGATCTCCATGGTAAAGCTTTCTGTTCGGCCTGTGGTGCAGACAATCGCCCCGCAACCTTGGCCGCCGCAGCCGCTGCCCCTGAACCGTCTACCATAGCGGCTCAACAGACGGTTGAGCCGGAGTTGACGGCACTGCCTGAAATCCTTTACCAGACCCCAAAGGTAGACAATCATCTTGAGCCAGAGCCAGAGCCAGAGCCAGAGCCAGAGCCAGAGCCAGAGCCAGAGCCAGAGCCAGAGCCAGAGCCAGAGCCAGAGCCAGAGCCAGAGC
>NZ_JBYCKQ010000008.1:0-2266 GCF_057473465.1 Acidithiobacillus sp. TH-A117 | reverse complement strand
CTCATTCACTGGTTGCCAATCTGGTGTGGGCTTACTGGTGGGGTCATATTGCCATGGCCTTGCTGCATGCCATGCGTACTCCCCGGATATTGCGAATTTTTATTCCCTGAATGACGGGGCGAGCGTCCAGTATGGATTGTCTGCCCCAGTATATGACAAGCTTTGCTAAACTGCTTGGAGACTTAAGCGGAAGATAAAGTACAGCTTTGACAGCATACCGTCTAGTTGGTATCTTCATGATTCTTTCTATCACGACCAGGAGAAAATCATGACCACATTGACGTTGACTTCCCCTTCAGAAGCCACTGGCGAGCTTGCAGAGCTCTATGCAGCTATTGAAAAATCATTTGGTGGGGTTCCAGAAGGTCTGCAGTTATTTGGGGTCAGCCCCAAATTGCTATCCATACAAATGCAGCTCCTGGGATATTTTGGTCAGCATTCCCGCCTTTCGGCCAATTTTCTGGCTTTATTGCGTTATGTACTGTCAGAAGACGGGCACTGCCAGTTTTGCATCGGTTTTAATCAGGCCCTGCTGGTGAATGCAGGTATTGCACCTGAAGCCATCCAGCAGGCGCTGAAAAATCCGCGCAATGGTCCCCTTGAAGAACGGGAAAACCATTTGTTGGATTATGTGGTGAGGGCCGTGCGCAATCCCCATTCAGTCGAGGATGCAGAGGTAGAACAACTGCGTAAACAAGGGTGGACCGATCAGGATATTTTTGATGCGGTGGCTCATGGGGCCCAGCATAGTGCTGTAGATATCCTCTTTGAAACTTTTCGGGTGGCCCCTTATTCGGCCAGTTGAACGGCAGAAACTGCCAAAAAGTCAGTGCCGGTGCAAATGGTGCATGTCCGGCACATGGGGATGGCTGTGGGTGAGGGGTTCATGATGGTGAGGGTGGCTGTGGCGTGATCCCGGGGCCACCGGAAAAGCATGGGTATGCTGATGGTGGAGATCGTGGATATGCATGTGGGTATGATCCAGGGCCTCATGGGTATGGACATGATCGTGGCGCTCGTCCAGATGCAACCAGATACCCCAGGCCATCAGCGCCGCAGCTATCAATAACAGTGGCGTGATGGGCGCACCCAGAATCACGCTGAGAAGCGCACCAAAAAACGGCGCGCTGGAAAAATAGGCTCCGGTGCGGGCACTGCCCAGATACCGTAACCCGAGTACAAACAGGGCCAGACTGACTCCGTAGGCAAAAAATCCCAGAATCATGGCGGCAATGGCATCCGGCAGGGGCGGAAACGTGCTGCCCAGCCAGAGAGCGAGGAGCAGATTGACACTGCCCGCAACCCAGCCTTTATTGGCCGCAATCCAGCTGCTATCGGTCAGAGAAACTTTCCGGGTCAGATTATTGTCTGCCGCCCAGGCAAAGCAGGCGGCAATGATGGCCGCCGCTGGCCATAACTGGTCGAGCCGAAACTGCATGGCGCCAGCGCCGGGCCAGCTCAACAAGACCATACCCAGCACAATGGCGAGCATGCCCCAGGCAATCCGCCGATCAAAATTTTCCTTGAACACCCACCAGGCCAGCAGCGTCGTAAATACAGATTCGGCATTGAGCAGCAAAGCGGCATTGGCCGCGACAGCGCCCTGCAGCCCGAACAGGAAGAGTACGGGAGCGATGATGCCCCCTGCCAATATGGACGCAGCAAACCAGAAGGCATCTCCACGGGATAAATGAACGCGCGGACTTCGGCGGATCAGCCGATAGACACTGAGTCCCAAACCGGAACCCAGGTACAGTAAGGCTGCGAGCATCCACGGGTTCACCGTCGTCAGCAACACTTTGGCCAGCGGCGTACTGGCACCGAAGAGCAGGGCGGAGAGTATCGCTGCAGGCACCCCCGGACGTCGGAGATTCTGAATAAGATTCATATCATTATAAGTAGAGGATACAAGGGTAGTTACAGGGCAGTGTGAAGTGATGTGTCTCGCTGCGCAAGAGTTATAGCACTGGTTTTCGATGGAAAAGCACACGCTGCGCTATGTGGTTGACAATAATCAGGACATTATCTAGGCTAATAGTTGCGTAATTTATTAACTATTAGATCATGGATGTCTCATGTTTTTTCGTCTACATAGTGATGCTGATCTTGCCTTATCGAGTTTTCAGAAAATGGTCGTCAAGATGCTGCAGCGACTAGCCGCGACGGCATGCATCGTGGCCGTCAATCTGGGCGCGACGGCATGAATACGGATACAGTGCGCTTTGCTCTGTTTGCCGAGGTTTTTGCGGCCCTGGCCCATCCCAAG